>JBAYOE010000057.1:0-8408 GCA_041678405.1 Sphaerochaetaceae bacterium
CCAAATCAAAAAGTAACAATGTCCTTTGCATAGCTAGACTCTAAATTATTTACCTAAATTGGACAAGTAAGATTGGTTGTGTAATTTATTTGTTGTATAATCTCTTTATGAAATATGTACGTTATATTAAAGACAAAAAGCTTTTTTGGGGCCTTTTAGAGGAAAATGAAATCATAGAGATGGAGAGTTCTCCTTTTGAGGGTTCCGTGCTGACAAACAGAACCGTCAAAAAAGAGGGTGTGAAAATAGTAGCTCCCGTTGCCCCTTCAAAAATTCTCTGTGTCGGACAAAACTACAAAGAGCATATAAAAGAGCTGAACAGAGAAATCCCAACATCTCCTGTTCTGTTCTTAAAACCGCCGACTGCGATAATCGGACCAGAAGAGACTATAATAATGCCTCCCCTCTCTAAAAGAGTCGATTACGAGGGCGAATTAGCCGTAATAATAAAAAAAGAGGCCTCTTATATAAAAACCAAAGAGGTTAAAGATTATATCTTAGGTTATACTTGTGCCAATGATGTGACTGCCCGAGACTTACAACCTGCAATAGGACAGTGGACCATTGCAAAAGGCTTTGATACTTTCTTACCTCTTGGGCCGTCCATTGAGAGTGAAATAGATCCGACTAACTTAGAGATAAGGACACTGCACAACAATAAAGTTGTCCAAAGCGCAAATACAAACGAGATGATTTTTGATATCTATTACTTAGTCAGTTATTTTTCCCAAATAATGACCCTTTTACCGGGAGATGTAATTTTAACCGGTACTCCAAGCGGAATCGGTCCGATGCAAGACTCTGATGAGATTGTAGTTCAGATTGAGGGAGTCGGAAAATTAAGAAACTTTGTCAAAAGAGAGAGTTACTGACAGCCGCACGATTTACGGATTACCA
Organism: Sphaerochaetaceae bacterium; assembly: GCA_041678405.1. Taxonomy (GTDB): domain Bacteria; phylum Spirochaetota; class Spirochaetia; order Sphaerochaetales; family Sphaerochaetaceae; genus JBAYOE01. Next base: position 898 of record JBAYOE010000057.1, read on the forward strand.
ATGTCGGTTCAAAAGAGAGCTCTTTTGCCTCTTTGAACTCTTTAGCCTCCAGCAGTTCCACGATTCTCTTACCGATGGCCTCTCCTGCCTCGGTAAGAGGATATTTGACTAAAGTCAGCGGACTTTCTATTAAATCGGCCCAAGGTTCTTCGTCGTAGCCTATTAAAGCAACATCCTGCGGTATTTTATAATTATGTTCCTTTAGATACTTTAAAGCTCCGATACTAAAATCGTAATTTGAGGCAAATATTGCATCGGGGGGAGTGTGTAAGCTCATCAACTCTTCTGCTGCTTTGTAACCGGCTTCAAAAGTAAACTCCTCCTCTTTTATATACTCTTTTTTAATTGGGATACCACCCTCTTCCAACGCTTTTTTAAAGCCGCTAAGACGGTGCTCTGCGGTGCTGAGTTCTTTTGGTCCGACAATGAGGGCAATGTTTTTATAGTTGTGTTGCACCAAATGTTTAGAGGCTATGTAGGCTCCCTTAAAAGCATCAAAGGTTACTTTATTGAATGTATCGCCTTGGGGAACCCGGTTGAAGAACAGCAGAGGTATGTTTAGATTGCTGAAATGTTCCACCTCATCCAAAGCAAGTGAAACTGCCAAGGCATCAATTCTTCGCTCTAAAAGTGCCCTCAGTTGTGCTTTTTCAACTTCGACATTGTTGTGTGTCTCGCTGAGCAGAGTGTTGTAGCCTTTGGACAAAAGATAGTTATCCAACCCTCTGACAATCGGAGGGAAAAAGGGATTGGCAATGTTTGAAATTAAAAGGCCCACTATTTTTGTCTGATGCCCTTTGAGGCTTTTGGCTAGGGTATTGGGGATATAGTTAAGCTCTTTTATCGCCAGAAGAACTTTTCTTTTTGTAGCGGGTTTTACGGTTTTTGTATTGTTTAGTACATACGAGACAGTGGCAATCGAAACGCCTGCCAGATTCGCCACATCTATGATAGTTGAGCGTTTTTTCATTTTTATTTGTACTTCTCTTTTAAGGCTAAGAAAATTTCGGTTACATCACCGTCTCCAAAGCCTCTTTCTAAAGCTTCACTCATGACAGCCTGAAGTTCGTCTAAAAGGGGAAATTCGCCCAATTCTTCAAAGACCTCTTTATTGTAGCGCATATCCTTTGCTGCCAATTTCAGGGCAAAGTAGTTGCGTTTAAAATCATTGTCCCGCACTTTTGTTAAAACGGTGTTAAAACCCCAACTGTTGCCTCCGCTGTTGGTAACAAAACTGGCAAGCGCATCTTGTTCAATTTTCAATTTTTCAGCCAAAATTAGAACACCGCTTGAACCAATAATATTTAAAGAGGCTAAAAAGTTGTTAAGAAGTTTAATAGTGTGGCCGCTGCCGGTATTGCCTCCGTAAACGATTAAAGAGCTGATTTTCTCAAAAAGAGGTTTGTACTTCTCAAAAAGCTCCCTCTCTCCCCCAACTGCCACTCTGATTACCCCTTTATCGGCTTCAACCGGTCCTCCGGTCATCGGGGCTTCCAGCATTTCAATATTTTTCTCTTTGAGTTTTTTGGCAATCATTTTTGTTGAGGAGGGTAAAGCAGTGCTAAAATCTATTACCAACTTAACACTGCTCTCTTTAATATTAAAAAGTCCTTTTTCCCCTACTAAAATCGATTCGACAGTCGGTGAATCGGGTAAACATGTAATTATGATATCACTCTGTTTAAAGAGCAAATCTAAATTATCGGTGATTTCAATTTTGTTTTCTCTTAAGTATTTAATTATCGGATCTTCTTCTTTTATGACTCTTTTAAATGCGGTAACCCCATAACCGCCAAGATAAAGGTTCTTGGCTAGTCCTTTGCCCATGGCACCGCTACCGATTATCCCTATTTTCTGCATGTCTGCTCCTTTAGGGGTGCTTAATCATCCCATTTTCTTTGTTCCAAAACTAAACCTTCATAGGTAATATCTGTTTCGGTTCCTTGTGTTGGGCTGGAGGCATAAAGGCCTACCATCAGCCTTCCCGGGTAGTAATGAAGATGGGCGATTCTGGCATTGGCCCAATTTTTTCCGTCTTTTGAGTACTCGCAGATAAAATCCAACCCTTTGCCTTGAACCCTAAAATGACATTCATTAAACTCCACAGCTGTTTTAGAGAGGTCTGAATAGCCATAATTTGTAACCACAGACCAGATTTCAGTCTCATTTTTATCGACTCCAACCAAAGCTGTGGTTATCCAATTTTCATTGTTTATACGGATTATTAATCCGGCCTGATTGTAATTCTCAAGCTTGTCAATTTTACACTTTGCTTCAAGGGAGAAGTCTTTGTCTACTTCTGTTAATAAACAATGTCCGTTATCTCTTCTAAAACCGGTGTGAGTTCCTTGCCAGAATCCCGTTTCACTGTTAGTCGTGATTAACAGATTCCCATTTTCCCAACGGTGCTTTGGTTCATTTAACCAAACCCAGTTACTATAATCTTGATTCATAAGTAACCTCTATTGATATGATACGTTCAACACCATACTTAGCGCAACCTCTTTTTACAGCTCTAAAGGTGGGAGTTCCCTCATTTTTAAGAGCTTAATCTCATCTTTAGTGAAAAATATCTTATGATAGAGTGTCGTCAGAATCCACACAAATAAGGTAAGTACAGCAATCCCGATTAAAAGCAGAAGCCACCCTCTTTTTATATAAGCCGATAATAAATATAAGGCCCCACTTATAATCGCCACTAAAAGAGCATAGGGGATTTGGGTTTTTACGTGGGCAATATGGTCACTTCCGCTGAATATTGAGGCCATAACTGTCGTGTCACTGATTGGAGAACAGTGGTCTCCGAATATTGCACCGGCAAAAATTGCCCCGATTATAATGTGTACCAGCGGCATTGAACCGATGTGGTAGGCTAAGGGAACCCCTATCGGTGTCATAACTGCCATAGTTCCCCAACTGGTTCCGGTAGAAAAGGAGATAAACATACAGATTATAAACATGATAAAGGGTAAAAGAGCCGGATTCATCCACTGCCTTGTCGCCTCAACAACAAAATTTGCCGTCCCCAGAGCATCGGTAACTTCTCCTATCGACCAAGCTAACACCATTATTATAATTGCCGGCAGAATTGTTCTGATTCCTCCCATAATTGTCTCTTCTATATCTTTGAAACTGAAACGCTGAATAAAGGCAAATACCAATCCGACCAGAGCCATTGCACAGGCAGCCCATTGCAGTGAGATATCGACTCGGGTATCGGATAAAGCCTCCATAATAGTTTTTCCGCCCGTTCCCCCGCCGGTATACCACAATGCCCATACCCCTACTCCGATAAGAGTAACCAGCGGTAAAATAAAAAAGAGGATATTGGCTCTCTCTTTGTTAATCGGTTCACCCAAATCTATTTCAACCGAAGAGAGGGGTACCGCTTCGTCATCTATTATTTTTCCTGTTTTAAGAGCTCTCAATTCGGCTTTAGCCATCGGTCCGAAATCGTTGAATAAAATTAAAAGCGGAACCGCTAAAAGGCTCAATATACTGTAGAAATTCCACTGAATAGAGGATAGAAAAGCAAAATAAGCTCTGTTTTCCAATAAAGAGACCGAGGCAAAGGCAGTTGCTATTAAACTCACCTGAAACCCGATCCAATCGGAGACCGGGCCGATAGTTGCCATAGGGGCTGCGGTGGCATCTAGGATATAGGCCAATTTTTCTCTTGAGACTCTGTATTGGGCATTAATATCTTTGGCGGCATTACCGGCTATTATTGAGTTAACGTAGTCGTTAAAGAATATAAGAACACCTAAAATCCACCCAAAGAGTTGAGCTTTTCGGCGGGTGTTTATCTTATTTCTAAGGGAATTTACTAAAGCATAAGAGCCGCCCACTTTGTACATAAAAGCTGCCCCGATTCCTAAAAATGAGACTAATATTAAAAAGCGGGCATTCCACTCGTTAACTGTGACATTTTTCATCCAATCAAAGGTAAGAGCTATCGCCCTAAAAGGGTTTCCGCCACTGTAAATAAGACCACCGACCCAGATACTGAAAAAGAGCGATATCATCACTTTTCTTGTTACTATGGCTAAAATTACAGCCGCCAAAGGTGGAACAATCGACCAGATCCCAAACATTGGAACCTCCTTATGCTCAGATACTGTAACAATTATTACATGGACAGGAATCAGTGTCAAAGTCTCTTTGATGGTGGACAACTTAATGATAGTGATTTAATATGGAAAAAACCCCCCAACCAAAGGAGCTAATAAGATGGAACAAAATCTTTCTTACATCATTGTGACCCCATATACCGTTGCAAAAAACAGAATTGGAGGGGTAATCAGTCGGCTTCTCAGCCGCTTGGACTTAGAGTTTGTCGGAGCTCAACTTTTTGGTGCCGATGAACATTTTGCCTCTAGCTATGCCAAGATTCTGCAAGGCCAAAGCGACCCTAAAAACCCCGGAGCTGCCGCTCTTTTATCAAATTATGTTCTACACAATATAGGACCTACCAACGGAAGAGTTCACCGCTCTTTGCTTCTTCTTTTCAGAGGAGAAGATGTTTATAAAAAGCTCAGCGATATCTGCGGAGCTTTGTATCCCGAAAACATCAGCTTTGAATCTCTCAGCGGTGAAACGTTAAGGGACACTTATGCCGATTTAATCTACGATCCAAACAACCCCAAAAAAGTTAAATATTTTGAACCGGCAGTATTTACTCCCCGATCAAAAGAGAATGCTAATGATGTACTGCGCCTTTTTGCTTCTTGGCTGCCGTCTCAGCAAAATATTGTCGATAACTTAATCCATGAAGACCCTTCCCAAATAGAGCGGACTTTAGTGATTATTAAGCCCGAGAACTGGGAACATGCCTCAGGGCGTCCGGGAACTATTATTGATATGTTCAGCCGTACCGGTTTAAGAATAATCGGCCTTAAGCTTCACCAAATGAGTGTCAATGAGGCACTTGAGTTCTACGGTCCGGTAAAAGGTGCTCTGCAGAAAAAATTGGCTCCCAATATTGCTTCTAAAGCAAAGGAGTTGATTGAAGCTGAGTTTGAGATAAAAATTAACGATAAATTAGGCCAGGTATTGACTGCCACAATCGGTAACGAGTTTGCAATCGACCAATTTGAACAGATTGTTGAGTTTATGAGCGGTTATCGCTCAACAGAAAGGGCTCAAGATGAACTGGATCTTCCCGGCAGAGCCAAAACACTGGTTTTAATTTATGAGGGTGTTGATGCCTGTCAGAAAATAAGGGATGTTTTGGGACCGACTGACCCCAGTAAGGCTCCTGAAGGGACAGTCAGAAGAGAGTTTGGCAGAAACATAATGGTCAATACAGCCCATGCTTCCGATTCTCCCGAAAATGCCCTCAGAGAGATGAAAATTGTCAAGATTGAAAACAACAGATGCTCTGAAATTATTAACTCGTATTTAGAGGCTAATAAGAGTAATTAAAGGCAACTAGATTTGGAGCAACGCTAACCTCTATTCTCTCTTTCTTGAATACTCTGTCGGTTATTAAGGGTATTCCCACACCAAACAGTGTCCCTATCGCTGCTCCCGCTAATACGTCACTCACATAGTGGCTTCCGCTGGCAACTCTTAAAACCGCAGTGGTTGTTGCCAAAACCCAACTGCCGATAGTTATTGGGTAGTACCAACTGCTCTCTTTATACCTAGTTGAAAAAATTGTTTGGTTAAAAGCGGCTGAGGCAAAAGCAAAAGCAGTGTGTCCCGAGGGAAAAGATTTATTGTTGTCGTCTTTTATTGGGTAATCATCAAAATTAGTATAGGGGCGGTTTCTGTCTACGACTGCTTTTAAAAGGGTTCTGCTTCCGTATGTCAGTAAAACCGTTGAACCGTACATTAGAGAGAGTTCTAAATAAGAGGTGCTGTCACTCACAAAAGCCAAAGAGAGGGGTAATAAAAGTGATGTATACTGAGTTACGTCACTTATGATATCTAGGGTTTTGTTATAAGGATAAACAAAAAGAGATTCGCTGTATAACGGAGTTACTAAAACTGCCAAAAGAAGCAAAACAACAACAATTCTGAGGGTTTTCATAAGTTGAAATTACCACAATTATTTAATTGGTGGTAGCCGATACTCTCTGTTAAGATAATGTTATGAGAATTTTTATCGCAATCCCTTTTTCAAATGAGACTAAAACTAAAATAGCCGTCCTACAAAAAACCATTAGACATGGATATTTAACTGCCTACGATAATCTCCATTTAACGGTTGCTTTTATCGGGGAGTGCGATTACATAGGAATTGAGATTTTAAAAGAGATTGTCAATAAAGTAGAAACAGAAGTGTTTACTTTAGAATTTGACCATCTCGATTCTTTTAAAAGCTCTGTTTTGTTTTTAGGTTCGGTTGAAAATGAAAAATTAAAAACTCTCCACAAAAAATTAACTTCCCTTTTAGAAAAAGAAAACTTTCCTATCGATAAAAGGGAGTTTAAAGGCCACGTAACTTTAGCAAGAAAGGCAAAAACAGAGAAAACTATTTTAGAGAAAAGCATAATTACAAAAGTAGACAGGTTGGAAATAATGGAGTCGAGAAGAGTTCACGACAAGCTGACCTACATTCCTCTCTACACCCGCCTGCTTTAACTCTTCTCTCTTTTTCATTTTACTACTAGAATAGTCTTACAATTCAGACAGGAGAAACTTCGTGACAAAAACAAGCCACAGCAAAGAGTATTTTAAAGGGTTAATAATCGCCACACTTGGAGTCATTGTCCTCAGCTTTGATGCTCTGCTTATAAGATTGGCAGGAGTTGCGGGTTTTAAAGCCGGATTTTGGAGAGCGCTCTTTACTGGTCTCTCTTTAACAATTCTCTTTTTTACAACAAACAGGAAAAACTCTTTTAAGATTTTAAAAGAGGGAGGCCTCCCAATGTGGGTCAGTGCCACTTTGTGGGGCTGCAGTGGTCTTATTTTTACCTTAGGGGTAATGACAGCGGGTGCCTCCACTATTTTAATAATGCTTAGCTTGGCTCCACTTTGTGCCGCAGCTTTCAGTTTCTTTGCTTATAAACAAAAAGTCTCTTGGGTTACCCTGCTAGCCGCCGTTGGTGCCATCGGTGGTATCTGGTACATGTATCGTAACGGTGTTGGACACCTTACTGCTTCGGCTATTGTTTTTGCACTCCTTACTCCTACCCTCCTTGGGATTAATTTATCTTTTATGAGGCGTCACAAAGAGATGAGCAGAGTGGGATTGAGTATGTTAGGCGGATACATCGGAGCTTTTATCTCCCTAATAATTGCCAAGTTTAATGTTGGTGTTCCCAAAGAGTCTATTATCTATTTGTTGGTACTTGGGGCAGCTGCAATACCGTTTGCCCAAACTATGATCAGTACGGGAACCCGCTACATTCCGGCAGCCGAATCGGCTTTAATTAACTCCTTAGAGACAGTCTTGGGAATTACTTATGTTTGGATATTCTTGGGAGAAATTCCCAATGCCGATTTTATGTTCGGCGGCGCAATTGTACTGTTATCAATAACAGCCAACAGTCTCTACCAAGCAA
>JBAYOE010000058.1:0-8229 GCA_041678405.1 Sphaerochaetaceae bacterium
ATCCCCGCTACACAACCGCTTTGGGCTTAGTAATGACCGAAGCTAAAAGGATAAAAGACCAGTATGCGTTAGTCGGTACAAAAGCAGGTTACCCCAAGGCTTCAAGAAAAGTAAGAAAAAGTGTCACAAGGTTTTTTAAGACTGTGTTTTAGAAAACTTGTTCTGACAGTGGAGGATACCAGTAATGGATTTTGATTTGCTTGATGATTTGCTGCACGATGAGCAGTCTCCCCCTACAGACATTAAAGTTGTGGGTATCGGAGGTGCAGGCGGTAATGCAGTAAACAGGATGATTGCCAGCGGCTTGAAAAAAGTAACATTTGTCGCAATGAACACCGATATCCAAGCACTTCAACGCTCAAATGCCCAAGTCAGGATGCCTTTAGGGCGACAGCTGACAGGAGGACTGGGAGCCGGAGGAGTTCCTGAAGTGGGTGAAAAAGCTGCCCAAGAGAGCCGCGAAGAGATTAAAAAACTGTTACACGGAACAGATATGGTATTTATCACAGCGGGAATGGGGGGAGGAACCGGTACAGGGGGCGCTTCCATTGTAGCTGAGATAGCCCGTGAAGTGAGTGCTTTAACAGTGGCTGTCGTGACTACCCCGTTTGCTTTTGAGGGGAAGAAAAAGCTTGAATTGGCTTTAGGCGGAATAGAAAAGCTCCGTAAGCATGTTGATACTTTGATATTAATTCCTAATCAATATCTGCTTAAAATTGTTGAAAACAACACCCCGATTAAACAGGCTTTTTTGCTTGCCGACGATGTTTTAAGGCAGGGAGTCCAGGGAATAAGTGAGTTAATAACTGAACCCGGAGAGATTAACATCGACTTTGCCGACGTAAAAACCGTTATGAAAGGGCGGGGTGATGCTATAATGGGGATTGGAATCGGAGAAGGAAGCACCAGAGCAGTCGATGCAGCCCGAGCAGCTATAAACAATCCCCTTTTAGAAAATGCTTCTATAGATGGCGCTAAGTCGATTTTAGTTAACCTTACAGGAGGAGACGGTCTGACTTTGCAGGAGTACCAAGATGTCGTCGAGCTCATAACCGAAAACTGTGCCGAAGATGCCCTAATAATTGCCGGACAGGCTTATACCCCCGAACTGGGAGAGAAGATAAAAGTAACGGTGATTGCCACCGGCTTTGAGAGAAGTGAAACTATTAAACAACAGGCAAGAGATAGCGTCGAAGCAAGACTCAGAAAATCACAGGGACCGACACCCTTCAGGCGTTTCCAACAGGAAATTGCCAAAAAAGATGAAGTTGAAGATGAAGATGTCATTACCGTTAGCAGGTGGCAAGATTTGCAGCAACAACTTGGAAACCAACAGAAATCGAACGACTATAGTTTTCCTGCAGTTTTACGGTATCAGAGAAGTGAACAAGAGGAGTAGTTGATGTCCATTCAAAAGGAGGTCCTCATAAGCGACTATAGGGATTACCTTTTGGTTCAAAGGAGAGTCTCAAAAGCCACAGCAGAAATTTATACTAGATTGGCTTTAAATTATCTTCTGTTTTTGGAACAAAACAACTTTAGCCTGAAAGAGAGTGCCTTAGAAGAGCTCTCACTCTTTTTAATCGACAAGGGCTTTAAAGAGAATATCAGTGTTGCCACCCAGTCAAAGAATATCAGTGCCCTGCGCTCTTTTTACAATTATCTGCTTGAAATTGGTATGGTTACCACCAACAGTGTCGATTTAATAGAGAGACCTAAAACAGTCCCAAAAGTTCCCTCAAGTGCATCAAGTAATGAAATCGATAAAATATTGGGTGTTATAGAGACTGATAATGACTTGGGAATCAGAGATTATGCTCTCTTTGAACTGATTTATTCCTGCGGTCTGAGAATCTCTGAGGCAGTTAATCTGAAAGTCTCTGATTATATTGCAGATGAACAACTTTTAAGGGTCATAGGAAAAGGGGATAAAGAGCGATTGGTTCCGATTGGGGAAGTTGCCCTTGAAAAGCTTAATCTCTATCTCAAAACAGCAAGAGTTAACCTTCTAAAAGCAAATATTAACGAGGAGAGGTTATTTGTGGGAAGAAGAGCAGAACCTCTTAATCGCCGTTCAGTCTGGAAACGGTTTAAGTACTATTGCGAGATGGCAAATGTTGAGGCCAAAGTACATACATTGCGTCACTCATTTGCAACGCATCTTCTTAGAGGGGGAGCCGATTTGCGTTCAGTTCAGGAACTATTGGGCCATAGCGATATAAGAACAACTCAGATTTACACCCATGCCGATACCGAAGAGTTGTTACAGCTTTATCGCACCTATCATCCCCAAGGGGAAGCAGATAAAAAATAGAGAGGTTAACAGTAACAGTGGATATAAAAGATTTTGAGCTTATAGATAATTACCTTGGCTTTTTAAAAGAGGTTCGTAATCTCAGCTCAAATACCCTCATTTCTTATAAAAACGACATCCAAAACTTCCAAAAATTCTGTAGCAATCGCAATATAAATCTGTTGGAAGCCTCTAATAATGACGGGAGAGCTTATTTGAGTTCATTGATGCGTATCGAAAACTTTTCTCATGCCACAATAAACCGAAAACTCTCTTCGCTGAAGCGCTTCTATCTCTATTTGGAGAAAAACAGAGCGATAAAGACCAATCCATTCGGTAAAATAGAAGCAACGACCAGAAGCAGACGGCTGCCTAGGGTTTTGAGTGAAAAAGAGGTTGTAAAGTTACTTAATATCCCTATAACTGATTTTAAAAGCCACCGAGATGCCCTCTTATTTAATCTTTTCTATTCCACAGGCGCTCGCCTTTCTGAACTGCTGAATGCCAATATTGAGGATTTAGAGATTGATGATGAGCGACTCATGGTAAAGGGGAAAGGCTCTTTGTACCGGTATGTTTTTATAAACCCTCCAACATTAAAGATTTTAAAGAGTTATCTTATTGAGAAAGAAAAATTTCAAATTGAGAAGGGTATTTCAGATAAAGAGAGCAAAAAAGCAATATTTATAGGAACTGGAGGTAAAAGGTTGTCGGCTTCAACTGTACATAGTATCTTTGGGAAGTATAGGAAAGAGTTGAACTTAGGAGTCGAATTAACTCCCCACACCTTACGCCACAGCTTTGCGACCCATCTTATGGATAACGATGCAGGAATAAGGGTGATACAGAAACTGTTGGGACACTCCTCTATTTCAACCACTCAAATCTATACCCATGTTTCACGACAAAGATTAAAGAGTGTCTATAAAAGTAGTCACCCACACGGAAGGAAAAGGTAATGGATATTAGAGGAACAACGATAATAGCGGTCAGAAAAGAGGGTAAAGTTGCATTAGCCGGAGACGGTCAGGTCTCTTTAGGAGAAACTATTCTTAAAGGAAATGCCAGAAAAGTAAGAAAGATGTTGGATGGCAAAATCCTTTCGGGCTTTGCGGGAGCAACCGCCGATGCATTTACCCTATATGAGGTGATAGAGAAAAAACTCAAAGAGTTCAACGGTGATTTGAGACGCTCGGCAGTCGAAATGGCAAAAGAGTGGCGGATGGATAGAAATTTAAGAAGATTGGAAGCAATGATTATAGTAGCCGATGCCTCCAATACTTTCCTTATCAGTGGAATGGGAGATGTAGTAGAGCCGGAATACGATGTTATAGCAATCGGAAGCGGTGGCAACTACGCCTTAGCAGCCGCTAAAGCATTTTTGCAATATTCGGATTTTAGTGCCGCAGAGATTGCAAAAAAATCTTTGGAGATTGCCAGTGATATCTGTGTGTACACCAATAAATCAATTATTGTGGAGTCGTTATAGGAGTTAAATGAGAATGGTTTTAGATGAAATGACCTGCCCTGAAATAGTGGCAGAATTAGATAAATATATAATCGGTCAAGATGCGGCAAAAAGGACTGTGGCAATCGCTTTACGTAACCGAGCCAGAAGAAAGAGACTGCCTGAGAATATCAGGGATGAAGTATCGCCAAAAAATATAATCATGATTGGGCCGACGGGAGTCGGTAAAACCGAAATAGCCCGTAGAATAGCAAAACTTTCAAATACCCCTTTTATAAAAGTTGAGGCAACAAAGTACACTGAAGTAGGCTATGTGGGGCGGGATGTAGAATCAATGATCAGAGATTTGATGAGCAGTGCAATTCAACTGACTAAAAGCCAGTTGGCTGAACAACAAAAAGAGAAAGTAGAACAAAGGGTTGAAGAGAGACTCTTAGATCTCCTTATCCCTCAGGAAAATAAAAATCCCCAAACTCCCCTAAACGATGCAACAGCCTCAACCAGGGAGAAATTTAGAGAATTCTTAAAAGAGGGACGCTTTGAAGAGCGGGAAATAGAGTTGGTTATGCAGGGCAGATCAAAGGCTCAGGGGATAGAATTACTTGCCGGGGGAAATCTCGAGGATATAGAAAATGCCATCCAAAGTTTGGGTAGTATGTTTGGCACCAAAGGGAAAAAAAGACGCATCTCTATTAAAAGAGCAAGAGAAATCTTAACTGAAGAAGAGATGGATAAAGTCGTTGATCAAGACCGAGTTATCGAAATCGCCAAAGAGAAAGTTGAACAAATGGGCATTATATTCATTGACGAGATCGATAAGGTAGCAGGCAGCCGAGGTACTTACGGTGGACCTGATGTCTCCAGAGAGGGAGTCCAAAGGGACATTCTCCCAATTGTTGAAGGCTCAAAGGTCTCGACGAAATGGGGCATTATTGACACGACTCATATCCTGTTTATAGCTGCGGGAGCTTTTCATATCTCCAAACCAAGTGACCTGATACCCGAACTTCAGGGACGCTTTCCCTTAAGGGTAGAATTAAATGAGTTGACAGGGGAGGATTTCTTCAAAATACTTAAAGAACCTGAGAATGCAATAGTCAAACAGTACATTGAGTTGATGAAAACCGAAGGTGTTGAACTGCTTTTTAGTGAGGATGCACTAAAAAGGGTCAGTGAAATAGCTTACGATGTCAATTCAACTACCGAAAATATCGGCGCAAGGAGACTCTACACTATCATGGAGCATCTTTTAGAAGATGTCTCTTTCAGGGCATCGGAACTCAGCGGTCAGAAAATTGAGATTAACCGTTTGTACGTAGATGAACATCTTTCTGATGTATTGGAAAATGAAGACTTGAGCCGCTATATCCTTTAGGAAGAATTTTAATGCACTATATAACGATTACAGGAAAAGATTTTGATGAAGCCTTAAAAAAGGGTCAAACACAATTTGGAGGCGATTTACGAATCCACAGTCGCCGTGATGTTATTTCCAAAGGTGGTTTTTTTGGCCTTAAGAAAAAAAATTTTGTTGAACTTACCTGTTATTTAGCTCCCACTGGAGAAACCGAAGAGTTAGAGACAGAAATTGATGATGAAATTACTGCCGAGGTATCAGAAAAAACTCACCGTCAAAAGCTATTGGATCACGCCTCTGTTATCCTTAAACAAAACGGTTTTTCAGCTAAGTTTAGTGATGCAACACTAAATCTGTTGGAGCCTCTTGTTGATTACGATGAATCACAGTTGCCAAAGATTAATGAGTTTGAGTTGATGCTTGTCGATAAAATAGTGGCTTTGGTAAATATTGATTATGAAAGTCAGCTGAATCCCCCCTCTGTTTTTGTGCTCATCGGTCCCTCTTCAATGGGTAAGAGCAGTATAGCTTCAAAAATAGGAGCCCTTTATACGGTGCAGGAAGATCCAAATTTCTTTAGGAAAGTGGAATTTATTGAATTGGATACTGCATTTAAAGAGAGTTCTACCAGCCTAAAAGAGACAGCCGATAAATTTGACCTTCCCTACAGCAGAGCAACAAGTAAAACCGACTTGTCTATATTATTGTCACAGATGCCCACAGAAGGGGCTCTGACTATAGTTGATGTTGCGGGTTTTTCAGCAAAAGATGAGAAAAAATTTGAACAGGTCAGAGAAATTTTGCGGATAACTGATTTAGAAAAAACAAAATTTGTTTTAGTGCTAAGTGCAACAACAAAAAGTGAAGACCTTAAAGCAATGGTAAAAAAATACTCCGCTTTCCCCCTCTCTTTGGTAGTTATTACAAACGTAGATGAGACTGAAAGTATCGGTTCAATATTAAGTGCCTGTTATGAAAACAATCTTTCGCTGCTCTTTTTTAGTGATGGAAAGAGAATTCCCGAAGATATGCATAAAGCCTCGGCAGCTGGGATGCTGGGTTTATTAAAATCTCTCAATCTTGATTTTAATAGTCTTTGGGCAAACCAGTTTGGATCATATACGCCTAATTCAGAACAATAATTTCAGAGAGTTGCGACTGTAATTTCCCCTGTCGGATCATATTGGCAATCAATGACCCAATTGCCGGACTGGTTATGTTGCTCCCCCAAATGGTAGAACCGCTTGGATTTAACGCTCCCATATAGATTACATACTTTGGGTTTTCGTAAGGAACTAAACTTAATGTACTGGCTAAAAACTTAAAGCCGCTGTAACCCGGAGCGTTTAAATCGGCTATTTGGGCGGTTCCGGTTTTAGAAGCCACATTCAGTCCCTCAACACTGCTGTAAATGGCAGTTCCCCCTGCTAAAGTTGCTTTATGCATCCCATCTAAAACCGTTTGAACAACCGAATTTTCCAAAACATTTTCAAAGGCAACCTTGCGCTCATTTTTTAAAACCGTATTGCCGTTAGAATCTCTGATCTCTTTAATTATATAAGGGTGCAGTAAGTCTCCCTCATTGGCAAAAACAGTTGCTCCGCTGGCAATCTGAAGGGCCGTAACTCCGACCTCTTGGCCGAAAGCTATTGTACTTTTACTTCTTGCTGACCAACTGTCGTAGTGTTTTAAAATTCCCGAAGATTCACCGCTTAATTCGTTTTGTACTTTCTTGCCAAAACCAAAACTACTTAAAACAGAATAAAATTGTTTGTCATTGGTATTGAGTGCCCAATGAGCAACGGCACCGTTACATGATACAGCCAGCATTTTCTCAAAATCGACTAAACCGTGAGCAGAGACACAGTTGATTGTGGCATCGGTGTTTCCCATTGAAAAAGTGTATGAACCGTCACAATAAAAATCTTGTAGATTATTGTTGTTCCCATTGGAAAGAACAGCACCGAGAGAGAATACTTTAAAAACAGAACCAGGCTCATACATCGTTGAAATAACTCTGTTTTGGTATGTGTCAACAGAACTTTGATTAAAATAGTTCGGATCAAAAAAAGGAAAACTTGAACTGGCCAAAATTTCGCCGGTTTTTGCATCTAGGATAAGAGCCACAATGGTTTCAGTTTTATGTTCTTTGTCAATGTTTATAACTTCCTGGTCAAGAAGATACTGTAAATCCAAATCAAGCGTCAGATAAACATCCGAACCATAAGTGATACTCTCATTTAAGTTTGGGTAGGGACTTAAATAACTGTTTAAAACTCTCTCAAGGCCCTCAATCCCCTGATTTTCACCATCGGTAAAACCGACTACTTGACCGCCGTGGTAGTGTTGAGGGTAGGAGCGGCCGTACCTTTTTTCTAAAACCATCCCTTTTAAGTTGATGTTTTTTAACTGCTCATGTTCCTGATAACTCAATCTCCTTTTAACCTGGTAGTAGAGTTGATTCTTTGATGCCTCTCTTACGATAAAAGCAGGATCAAGATTAACAATAGAACCAATTATTTGGGCGCTTTTATTTAAATCCTGTGTCTCTCTCAATAAAAGGGCACACGAGTAATAGGGGGTCTCGATGGCAATAATTTTACCGTTACGGTCATAGATGGTTCCCCGTAAAACCCTTGATGCCACAACGGGATTTTCGTATTTCTCTTTTTGACTTTTTGAAAATAAAGTAAGATAGAGTAGGTAAGAGAAAATAATTAAGCCTATGATAGCCGTAATTAGCGGAAGCAGAATATAATAGGTGTGTTTTTCTCTGGATACCATTGCTCAAATATAGTAATATGTAACAGCATCAATGTCGATAGCAGGGGATAAAATGGAGTTCAAAGACCGAAGCAGTTATGACGATATTTTCTACTCCGGCGGAGATAAAAACCGTCCAAACAGCCGCTTAGATAAAAAGGCCAGAAATCTCATCGTTGTTGTAATAGTTCTGGTTCTGGTGCTCTTTTTGGCCGTTGTATTGATTTGGTTTTTTAATTTCTCCTCTTTTGCAGATAAACCTAAAACAGAGTTGCCAACTGTTAAAATTGTTGATGTTATTGAAGAAGAGGAGATAAAAGGAACAAGCGAGGCAGCTGTACAAAAAAT
>JBAYOE010000059.1:0-7861 GCA_041678405.1 Sphaerochaetaceae bacterium
CATATTCAACTCCATTTTGTACCCTCCACCACTCTTTAAGGGTAACATTTTTATTTATTTGGAGTAGATTTCAGTTTTGAGGCACCCGCTTTGTTTCGAGTAGATTAATTATGAGGCATTGCGCCGAGTTGACAAAGGGTAACTCTTTTCCTACAATTTAAAGGTCTTATTTTATAATCTGAGATAAAGGGGGATTTGTGGCTAAAGAAGAAGCTATTGAGGTTGAAGGGATTGTGAAAGAGGCCCTTCCGAATACAATGTTCCGTGTTGAATTGCAAAACGGTCATATTATACTTGCCCATCTGTCGGGAAAGATGCGCAAACACTATATCAGAATTGTTCCTGGTGATACTGTGAGAGTTGCCCTCTCTCCATACGATTTAACCCGAGGGCGAATCATTTACCGAGAAAGATAAATCATCCCCCCTTTTGTAGTATAACCCACGTTGCTCCGTCTCCCCCTTCGCTGGGAGGGTGGTAGCCGAACAGCCTGACTAAGGGGTTGGAAGAGAGAACTTTTTGGACAACTTCTTTAACTATTGGTTTTCCGTCCAATGAGTGCAGTCCCCTTCCGTGAATTACCGAAACTTTTTCGAGTCTTTTTTTAACACTCTGTTGCAAAAAATCCTCCAGAATTAAAGCTGCTTCATCTGAGGTGTAGCCGTGTAAATCTAAAACCTCTTGTGGCTTTTTTGCTTTGAGATTACCCAAAGAGGCTTTTCCACTTTTGTAACCCGACTTTTTTGTCCTTGTTTCAGAAAGGCCCTCTTCTTTCTCTTTAATTATAAGAGAAAAGCGGTTGTCGCCAACCGCCTTTTTCCCTTCAGAACTGGCTTCCCAGCGCTCCAGTATCTCTTTGAAGTCCATCTAGACCTCTCGTACGTCCATAAGTTCCAACACATGTGGCTTTATCAAATCAACGGCTTTGCTCATTGAAATTCCCTGCATTTTAATGGTACATACGGCATTTGTTGAATCGGTTCCCATAAACGTACCAAAGGAGATTATGTCGACACCATTGGAGGCTAAAAGACTTGTTATCTGGGCAATTACACCCGGTTTGTCTTCTACCAAGAAGCTTATCCTTACCCCAAAATGTCTGGCTCCAAACAGTTCCAGCAGAATCTTGAACAAGTCGCTTTTAGAGACAATCCCAACAAGTTTACCATCTTCCAATACCGGCAAGCTTGAAAGGTCTTGATCAACCATCAAGCGGGCAGCCTCTTCGACTGTCGTATTTTTTGTAATGGTAACAACATCACGTGTCATCAACTTCTTAACGGTCAGTTGACTCAACAAATAGGCCATTTCGTGGATTGAGAGGGTACTTACAGGGCTTGGTGAAGCGTATAAGATATCTTTTTCGGTGATTATTCCGACAAGTTTTTTATCCTTATCCAATACGGGTAATCTATGGACCTTCTCCCTTTTCATGATAGCCGAGGCTTCAGCAACTGACATTTCCGGGCTTGCCGTAACAGGATTTTGTGTCATTCGTCTACCGATAATCATCTTAACCTCCGCAAAAACAGTTTTATCTGTCAGCTAAATTATACCACACCATAAGGAACAACAACAATTATTCCCCAAGGTATGCCGATTTTACCTTCTCATTTTCGAGCAACTCAGAGCTTAAATCAGAGAGTACTATCTCACCGTTTTCCATAACATATCCCTCTTTAGAGGCTTTTAAAGCCATTCGGGCATTCTGTTCCACTAAGAAAACCGTAACTTTATCATCTCTGTTTATAATCGCAATTTTTTCAAAAATATCCTGAATAATCAAAGGAGCCAAGCCGAGACCCGGTTCATCTAAGAGTAAAAGCCTCGGAGAGCCCATTAACGCCCTGGCAATAGCCATCATCTGCTGCTCTCCTCCGCTTAGTGAGCGGGTTTTCTGTTTACGTCTAGCCTTCAGAATTGGAAAAAATTCAAACATTTCCTCTTTCTTTTGGGCTATTTTTATCTCATCTCTGACTAAAAAAGCTCCCATGTCCAAATTTTCTTCGACCGTCAAATCGGCAAAAACTCGGCGCCCTTCCGGTACTAAAGCTACACCCAAAGCCGCAATTTCATCGGTTCTTAGATTCCTGTTTAAAGGGTCTTCTTTTTTTCTGAACAGGTGGGAATTCTTCTCTTTTTTATAATCGGCATTGGCAATCTCTTGGTTCTCAAAACTTATTGAGCCTGTAATAATCGGTTCCAAACCGACTATTGCCTTAAGTAGGGTACTTTTACCTGCTCCGTTTGCTCCTATGAGACAGACAATATCTCCCTCATTAACCTCAACACTAACGTTACGCAATGCCTTGATACTACCGTAAGAGACACTTATTGAATCTATCTTTAACAAGCCACTCATGACTCTTCCTTTCCTAAATAGGCTTCAATTACTCCGGGGTTGTTCCTAATCTCTGTAGCTGTCCCTTGGGCAATTTTCATCCCGTAATTAAGCACTGTAATGGTATCACAGATATTCATAACCAATTTCATATCGTGTTCTATTAAAACAACGGTAATTCCCAAATCTCTGATTCGTCTGATTGTTTTCATTAAAGAGGCTGTCTCAATCGGATTCATCCCCGCAGCCGGTTCATCAAGAAACAGAATCTTTGGGTTTGTTGCCAATGCTCTGGCAATCTCCAACTCTCGCTGGTGTCCGTAGGGAAGGTTTTTGGCTTTTTCGTTTGTTAACTTTTCCAAACCGAAAAACTCCAGCCATTTAATAGCCGCCTCACTGCTTTCAACATACTCCTCTTTAACTTTAATGAGGCTGTTTAAGGCCGATTTTGTTCTCCCTTTTGTGTTGCTTTTACCTTGACTGAAATGGAGTCCTACCATCACATTTTCTAAAACAGAAAGCTCTTTGAACAGTCTGATATTCTGGAAAGTACGGGCTATACCCATCCGACAAATCAGATGAGCCCCTTTTTTTGTTATATCGTGTTCCCTGTAGTAGACTCTACCGGAGGTGGGGTGATCTAAACCGGTAATGTTGTTAAACAGAGTTGTTTTTCCGGCTCCGTTAGGTCCGATAAGACCGGTGATTAGCCCCTCATGTACCTGAAAATCGACTCCGTTTACGGCAACAACTCCCCCGTAGTTTTTGGTTAGTTTGCTGGTTTCAAGAACAATCATCTTTTTAACCCCCTAGGGGCAGTCCGTTCTTTTCGCCCTAAAATTCCCTGAGGCCGCCAAATCATCATTACAACGAGTATCAGCCCAAAAAGAACATGTTTAAATTGAGGCGGTATTATGTTAGTCAAACCGGTAAGTTGGGGCAGATATGAGATGAATTGGATAATGAATGCTCCCAAAATAACAGCTTTGAAATTCCCCATCCCCCCTAAGACTACCATGCACAGAACCATTATCGAAACCATGAATGTAAAAACAGCAGGGGTTACAGAGAGGACAAATACTGCCTGCAAACTACCGGCAACACCGGCGATAGCAGCCCCCAGTGCAAAAGCCCACACTTTGTACTTTGTGGTATTAATTCCCATCGAAGAGGCGGCAATTTCATCTTCCCTTATCGCCTCCAGGGCTCTTCCCAGCCGGGAACTTGTCAGTCTTTCATAGACAAGGTAAGCGACAAGTACAAACGCCCACACCAGTATCAAAAAGCTCCATTTGGCATATGGACTGATTCTTTGTCCAAAAATAGTTGCCATCGGAATCCGTTGAATCCCCATCGGACCGTTTGTTAAACTGTCCCAGTTGTTTAAAACGTTCCTGACAATCTCTCCAAAGCCCAAAGTCGCTATCGCTAAATAGTCTCCTTTAAGCCTCAATGTGGGTAAACCGATTAAGAAGCCAAACATTCCGCTGAGGAGAGCCGCAACGGGAACCGTTGACCAAAAGCCCCACCCCATTTTAGTAGTTAAAATAGCGGTGGCATAACTGCCTATGGCAAAAAAACCGGCTTGGGTTAATGAAAGGAGTCCCACATAACCTGTAATAAGGTTTTGACCAATCGCCATGAGAGCATAGATTCCTGTATAAATTAAGATTAAAAGGACGAAGTTAAGCACTATACTTTCTCCTTTTCTGCTTTACCAAGTAACCCTTCGGGTTTTATCAATAATATTAAAATCAGGGCAACAAAGGCTATTGTATCCTTTAGACCATAGGGAATTCCTAAAATGGCTACCCCAAAGGTCTCTAAAAGGCCCAAGAGAATTCCCCCTAACATCGCCCCTGAAATATTTCCTATCCCTCCAACAACGGCTGCAACAAAGGCCTTGAGGCCTGTCATTGTCCCCATTGTTGGGTAGACTTTAATCTCCAATGCCAATAAGAAGCCGGCAGTTGCAGCCAAGGCACTGCCGATGGCAAATGTCACGGCAATAATTTTATCGGCTTTTATTCCCATCAGTTTAGCAGTATCCAAATCCAAACTGGTAGCTCTCATTGCTTTACCGATTCTTGATTTATCAACAAAGAGCTTAAGGACAATCATCATTACAACAACAACTATTAGAATAAGTATTTGGTGGGGAGTTATTGAAATGCCCTTAAAACGGATGGGAGTGTTATCAAAAGGATACTCTAACTTTCTCGATTTAGTTCCCCACATCCATGCAGCCATATTGCTTAATATAAACGAAACTCCAATCGCAGATAGTAACGGTGCTAAGCGGGTTGCGTTTCTTAACGGCTTGTAAGCAACCCTCTCAATTACCATCCCTAAAGCTGCACTGAAAGCCATGCCACCCAGCATTGCTACAAAAAAAGCAATCATAGTCCAAATTCCCAGTGCTTGTCCTCTGATTGCATTAAATATAAACAACCCTATATATGAACCAATCATCAGGATATCGCCATGGGCGAAGTTGATGAATTTTAGGATTCCATAGACCATTGTATAGCCCAAGGCTATAAGGGCATAAATACCCCCTAAAGTTAATCCATTCATCAAATGTTGAAAAAATTCGGCTACTGATCCCACTATAGGCTCCTTAATCAAGTCAGACCTCCGCGACTGGCGGAGGTCTGCTCGTCGACAAAATCACCTTACCATAAGTGATACAGTCAATGCAATAAACTTACCTTAAAGGCTCTACTCTACCGAAACAAGCTTTCCATCAACAACGGTATAAGCACCCAAATAGTTAGGAGTGGTTCCTTTAACCTTATAAACTCCCTGGTAGGCTACTAAATCTCCGTTCTCTGCGAAGTTAACCAATCCGGTAACTCCTTGGAAGTCTTTTGTTGCGGCAACTGCATCTCTGATGGCTTTGCGGTCAAATTTACCTGTCTTTGCATACACTTTTTCAAAAGCATCAAAGAGGATATAAGCAGCATCATAGGCATTTGTGGCAAAAGAGTCGGGTGCAAAGCCCCACTTCTTTTTATAAGAGTCGACAAACTTCAAATAAGCATCAGACTCTTTGACCTGAGTCGGGCCAACATAGACGATACCATCGGTATAAGCCGGAGCAAGGTCATAAATTTCGGGGTTTGAAAATCCATCACCGCTTAAAAAAGGAGTCTTAATTCCCAACTGAGAAGCCTGTTCTAAGATTTGAGCCATTTCTGAGGTGTAGTTTGGAATATAGATTGCATCGGGATTTGCTGCCCTTATTTTTGTCAACTGGGTTCTAAAGTCTTTGTCCCCCTCTTGGGCAGTTTCAGCAATTGTAATTTTTCCGCCTGCAGCTTCAAAGCTCTCTTTTGTCCCTTGATAAAGGCCCTGACTGTAGTCGTTTTTTACATATAGAACAGCTAGGTTACGGTAACCGAGGACATCATAGAAGTAGTATCCTGAGACTTCACCCTGAAGACCGTCACTGGCAACGGTTCTGAAAACATAATCACCGATGTTGGTAATGTCCTTGTGTGTTCCCGATGGAGTAATCATTACAATTCCCTCATCCTGAACTCTCTGCCCGACAGCAAAAGCAACACCTGTAAATACCGGACCGATAAGGGCGCTGATTTTATCACTGCTTGAAAGCTTTTCAATTCCAGCCAACCCTTTTTGGGGATCTCCCTCAGAATCTTCAGCAATAAAATCAATCTTTATTTTCCCGGCAATTCCGCCTTGGGCATTTTTCTCATCAATGGCTACCAAAGCCCCCTTACTGATTAGGTCCCCGTAGTTTGAGTAGTCTCCGGTCATCGGTCCTATAAAACCAACCTTTACCGACTTAGGTGCACTTTCAGCTCCGCCGGCAGCGAACAATGCCATTGAGCCACTTAACGCTACAATAAGGATTAAAGTTAAAACCTTTTTCATACATACCTCCCGTATGTCCCCATATTCTTACTCATAATAATCGTAAAGATTATCTGGTAAGTAACTTAACAGATTAAAGATTATATACATAATCTAGTATATTTATTCAACTCTCTTTCATCTGTGTTGAATAAAAATATCAATAGAGCCTCTTGCAAAATGAGGGATTTTAGCTAAATGTCACTTAAGTATTCGTAGCAAGTACCCATAGAACCTTAGAATTTTTAATCTCCCAGACATTTTTAGCTAAAACTTAGCTATTTTAAAAATTACAAGGTGCCATTTAAAGACACCTATCCTGCTTAATGCGTAAAGGTGAAAATTCTTCTCTTGTTAGGCTACTTTTTCTAACTTTGGTACTATGCAGTATTGCAGGATTTTAATTGCAGCTAAAAGTAAAACCCCTACCATTAAGCAATGGGCTACCTTATCAGGTCCTCTTACCATAATCTTTGAAGGAATCAACCAATCCTTTAAATGAGAGTTTGCCCGTTCTACTGTGCTTCTGACTTTAAAGCGTTCTTTTTCTAAAGAAGATAAAACCCTCTTCTCTTTTCTTCTCTTATTAGGGTCAATAATAGGGATTTTACCACTATCAGAAATATAATCACTAATAGTTTTGGCATCATATGCACTATCCATTAACGAATAAAGATGAGTTACTCGATTCTGACTCATCTTCTCTAATGGTATCGCTACTTGTGAATCATGGACATTAGCTGCAGTTACTACAGCAGAAATAGGAAGACCAAAATCTGTCACATCTAAATGAAGTTTGTAGCCCTTCCAATAATTTCTATTACCTTGGCTATTTAACTTACATCCCCAACTACATTCTCTGTTTAATTCAGATAACGAATGCTCCAATGATTGACTAACTTGTTTTTCTAAAATAGTTTGCTCTTTTATTTTAGGTTTACTTCCCTTTTTAGGTCTTCCACGCTTTCCTTTGGGTTTTACCTCTTTTTTGGTATTAGTTGCTTTTTCTCTGGCTTCTATTGCTGTTGAATCTCTACATATATGACCAACAATACGACCCTCCATATAATTCGTTACTAATGGCCCTAATGTTTTTTCCATAAGTTTTTGCTGTGCATAATAAGAGAATCTTCTACTAAAGGTAGATTCGCTAGGAACTTCAATGAAACCACAAATTTGACGCAATGTAGAATCACTTAGTAATCGATTGCGTAGGGATGAAACAGTATCTATTTTGAAAAATTGCTTGGCTAATGAAGAGCGTAGCATTGCTAAATCGTCATAAGCTTTGCGTCCTACTGTAAATGATGGTCTTTGTACTTTTGGGATGAATTCTTCTAAAACTCGCAGTAGATGTATAAAGCATTTATGCTCTTCTGTAACAAAACCTTCAAAAATATCTTGAATTTCAAAAGAAATGTCGAGTAATAGTTGGCAACCACCAAGAGTTTCTGATATGCTTTTCATGGACCTGCTTTCCCCCTATTTGTTTGTTGATAATAGCATTATAGAGGATTGTCAGGTCTATTTCTATATATTTAAGCAATTTATTACTTTTTTGATGAAATTTAACAAAACTAAATGGCTTTTAAAGCAGATAGCACGGTAAATGTTAGCTTTTTAATATTTTGCAAGAGCCTC
>JBAYOE010000060.1:0-7858 GCA_041678405.1 Sphaerochaetaceae bacterium
CAGAGGCTTTGCGGCAATTGCCTGCAGTGCTATGGTTCTGATTGTTCTGATGCTCCTCATTGTTAAAAATATCCCTTATACATTACGTTTATCATCTGTCTACTTCTCTTTCAGCACTCTGTTTTTACTGGGCTACAGAGTTCTGTTTAGACTGGCTTCCAGTTACCATATGAGGGGTCTTTATTCAAATGATTACTCTAAAACAATTATTTACGGAGCCGGTGAAATCGGAATCCAGCTGGCCCGCCAGTTTTTTAAAAAGAAGTTAAACTTCAATTTAATCGGATTCGTTGATGATGATAAATCAAAATGGGGCTCTTTGGTTGCAGGTCTGCCTGTTTTTGAAGGAGGCCTAGACAATCTATTGACGACACTTCGCTCTAAAGAAGCCGAAACGCTGATTATAGCGATAACAGACCTCTCCAGAGAGAATATGAGAAAAGCTTTGGATGTGGCGGCTAAACTTGGAGTGGATTCTAAAATCGTCCCTTCTTTATTTGAGTTGGAAAATGAACGTAAAAGTGCAATTGATATCCGCTCTGTCAACGTTGAAGATCTGTTGGGACGCAGCTCCGTTGCAATAGATAAAACTCCGATAGAAAACGTAGTTAGAGGTAAAAGGATTTTAGTTACCGGAGCGGGAGGAACCATCGGTAATGAGATCAGCAGGCAACTGTTGGCCTACCATCCACAGCAACTTTTATTGTTAGATATCGATGAAACCGAGCTGCACAACCTCTCTTTAAGATTACACAAATACCAAGCTGAATTCTCAGAAGAGATTCTCCCGATAGTCTGTGATGTCTGCAACAAGAAAAAAGTCGCCTCTATTTTTGAAAAATACAGACCTCAGATTGTTTTCCATGCCGCGGCAAACAAACACGTACCGATGATGGAGTACTACCCCGAAGAAGCAATCAGAACAAATATCGGCGGAACTTACAATATCTTCAGCAATGCCCTTAAGTATGAAGCTCAGCGGTGCATATTGATTTCAACCGACAAGGCGGTTAACCCAACCAATATTATGGGAGCGACCAAACGGGTTGCCGAATTGGTCTCCAGTATGCTCTCCACTGAAAAAACAAAGATTGTCTGTGTCCGGTTCGGTAATGTTTTGGGAAGCAGAGGGTCAATGTTGCCTCTGTTTTTAGAACAAATGGAAGCTGGACTGCCAGTTACGGTAACCGACCGAAGAATTATAAGATATTTTATGAGTGTCAGTGAGGCCGTCAGTTTGGTATTTTTAGCCGGTTCAGTGGGCGAAAGCGGTGAGGTAATGGTTTTAGATATGGGCGAACAGGTTAATGTGTATGAATTTGCCAACCGCCTCGTCAGATACTTCGGCAACGGAAAAAGTGAAGTGGTTATCACCGGCTTAAGGGCAGGAGAGAAACTTTACGAAGAGAAACTGAGCGATTTAGATACCAGTGTTCCCACCGAATATCCCAAGGTCTTTAAAGCAATTGTCAATAATAGTTTAAATGAACAGGAGTTTCTTCAATTTCTCGATAAAATCTGCAAAGAGGAGAACGGCTCTTTAATTGAGGCTCTCCAAAAAATCATCCCCGAGTTTGATTATCAAGGAATTCCCAATGTGGAAGTGGCAAAATGAAGTGTTACTGCCTCTACTGCAAAACAGGCTCTGAATCAAAGCTGGTAGATCTTTTAAAAAACAGTATGTATAACTATCTCAATGTAGAGGCAGAGATATTTTACCCGTTACGGGTGATGAATCAAAAAAATCGGGGAATATGGAGAAGTGTTGAACAGCCTCTTTTACCAGGCTATCTGTTTCTCTACTTAGACAAAGAAATCCCTTTCCCCACTTTTTTAATCAGTCAAGAACGCAATGCTTATAAAGTGTTGCGCTATTCAGACGGAACTATGGCTTTAAAAGATCAAGATGAAAAATATGCTCTTTGGGTTTATAGACATAAAGGGAGTTTTGAAGCCAGTACCGTCCTCTTTAAAGAGGGACAGATGATAAAGGTAATCGACGGGCCATTAATGGAAATGGATGGTCAAATCGTTAAAATTGACCGCCACCATAAAAGAGTAGTCGTTGAGATGATGTTTGCCGGAGCCCTTAGAAGGGTAAATTTGAGTATAAACATAATTGAAGAGTCAAACTCTTAATCCCCTTTAATGGTAGTGTAGAGTTGTACCCGATTTGAGACATCTAATTTCCCGTAAATATTTTTAATATGCGTTTTTACGGTATTTGTTGAAATAAACAAAGTAGAGGCAATCTCGCGGTTTGTTTTTCCCTCAATAAGCAACTCTATAATCTCCTCTTCTCTGGCAGAAATCCCCTTCTCCTGTACAAGTTTAGAGAAATCCAATTTGGATGGCACAACAACTTCAAAGTCTTCAAAATAGCGGCGGCTTATAAAAAGGTAGATAAAGACAATATAGATTGAGAAACTGAGGTAGGAGAGTTTGAATGAGTGATGCTGAAAAAAGAGTAAGTCTAAAGGGAATGTAATTATCAGAGAAAAAAATGTGGCACTCATTCCCATAAGCAGAACTTCTTGCTCTCTTCCTATTGCTTTCTTGCGAAACACAAAGCTTACAATTCCTAGAGGAATCATCAACAGACTTCCGCTAAAGAAGTGGTATCCAAATGTTAAGTTCATCGCAAGAACCCAATTCCCGTAGCTCTTGCCGATGATAACAAAAAGGCTCATAAAGAGATAAAAAGCCATAATTATCAACATAATCCGGTTGCCCAAAATTTTCTGGCTTGTTTCTATCGGAAGAAGATTAATTAAATAGCGGCTCATAATAAAAAGTAACAGTGTCGTCAAAATAATCGAGGCAAATGTTACCCACAGAGAAAAAATTTCATAACCTCTTCCGCATAACAACTCATTCGGAAGAACCTGGTGCAGGTAGCTTACAAGAAGCGACAGACACATCTGTAGACAAAGAGGAACCAAAACGATTAAAAACTCCATCGTATAGTTATCTCTTGCTCTGACATGGAGGAGTATTACCAAACATGTTATGGAAAGCACAAGCGCACTTGTGATGAAAAACATTATGTCGCCAAAGATAGTCACGTACTTAACAACCTCCACTGACGCCTATATTATCATAAAGGTTGGTTATTGCATACGAGCTATTATTTAGGTATCGGCAAAGGTCTAAACGTATTCAAATCGGGGAAATCGAGATATGGGGGCATATCGGTTATATCTGCTTTATAAAACAGTTGTCTGACACCAAAGGGGCCAAACTTGCCCCTTAAAACAAGCATTTCATTTTCAATCCAAATATCACTGCTAAAAGAGTAGCCGGTGCGGGGGTCAACAATCCTACCCCCTTTCCAAGTGTTCTCTTCCAACGTGTGCCCCCAAAAAAGATCAACTTCCAGTAAAAGGGGCTTACTGCTGAGCTTTTCAATCCTTTTAACCGGGTTTTCCCACGTTTCTTCTAACTTACCATTCTTCTCGTTATAGCCGACTATAACTCTTCCATAGAGAGCCCCATCATATTGATAAACGGCTATAACACTGGTGGTAAAGGCCTCTTTGGAATCCATTGTCTTCCAAAATCCAATCGCTTGGTAAGGATCTTCGGCACTCCAAAGAGGTGTAAATGAAAAAATATAAATAATAAAAACATAAAAACACTTGCGCACAAATCCTCCAATTAGAACAGATAAGAGATACCAACAGTCAAGCTGTCATTCTTAGACCACTTGTTAAACATACTAGGAATGAAATTATCAAAAGTACCGAAGAAACGTCCTACAGCCTTAATTTGCACATCATCAGCCAGATTCCATTTTACCGATGGGAAAATTGCATACCCTTTAGTCTCTATTTGGTAAGTTGCACCAAGGCGTACATTAACCTTTTCTCTGGCTAGAGGTAACTCAAATGCAGCAGTGAGAGTATTCATATAAGGCTTCCCATTAGAAGAGACTAGGGATTGGATATAGTCTGCATCCCCGATTTGGTAAGTTGTAGTGTTAAATGGTTCGTCTTCAACAAAGTTCAAAATATACCCACCGCTGTAGGTAAAACTCAAATAGGCACTGGTCTTTGGAATGGTAAAGCCAACTCCTGCTAAATAAACAGCTTTATTATTATACTTAAGAGGATCATTTCCTTTGTAATCTTCGCTTAACCAAAATCCTCCCTCCAACATAAATGTCAAAGGGCCTGTAACCACTGTAGCTTCAAGACCAAACAGTTGAGCTCTGGTGAAAGCTAAATCTATTTCAACCTTTAATTTTTTATCAGCAGCATTAACAGTCAGAGATTCAATTATTTCTTGAATATTGCCTATTTTAAAAGAGGGAGTCGTATAAAAGCCGTTGTAATAAATAATGCCTAAATCGGCAGGCCCAAGGGTTGTCTTAACCCTGGCTCCCCACTGACTGTGTGAAAGTTTTGCCAACTCATCAGCTTCGGGAGTATTAACCTGGTATTTAAAATCCCAACTTTCATCTACCCCAAAACTAGTAAGTTTACTATATATATCCGCAGGATTAATGGGAGAAGGCATCAGCCATCTGCTCTTTTCACTCTCAGCTGCAACCATGGGAATAAGCATTGGTTTGTAGATTACATCTATTGAGGTATCTCTCAATGTGGCTGTTCCCATAACCATCGGTTCTGCCATTTTCATTTGGAGCGGGTCATCAACTAAGCCGTTACGGTAATCGGGTGCATTCAAAGGGTCAACCACATGGATTCCGTCTCCTGAGCCCCACTCTTTTTTTAAGAGACCTGCTTCGACTCTTCCCCAATCAAAGAAGGTACTGATTGAGAGTGTCGTAAAGATATCTATCCACTCCATATTCGTTCTGTCGGTCTTTGGAATAAGGTCTAATGTTGCTTTTGCATCGACTATTGAGCCTTTCCAGTTTAAATCAAGATTAAGTCCTCCATTAATTGAGGTGTTTATCTCTTTACCCGAAGTATCAGCCATCCCCTCTAAGTTAAAAGAGAGGGCACCGTTTAAACCCAGTTTTTGTTGCTTCACTTCAACTGATGTTGTTTCAAAAAACGAGTCGTCTGAATCAAAGATATCGGTAAAACCATCAAAAGCAAAAGCTGTAGTAGCGATTAATAAAATTATAATTGTTGCTAAAACTTTTCTCATTATGGCCTCCCGGTCTCTAAAAATTTAGTTGTAAAATAACCGCTGTTCATAGGAGCGTTGTATTTGGCTTGAAGAATCTCAACTCTTGTTGAGTGATTTGTTGCCAAAGTTGTCATCGTTACAATCTTAGTAATCCATTTGTCTTCGACTTTTTCTATCTTTTCAGTTGTTAAAACTTTTGAAACTGTTGTTTTATCTTTCTCAAAGAATTCTACTCTCAAAGGGAGATAAAACTCTTTATCAACCCAAATTTGGGTTTGAACATATCCGGTTTGTTTATAAGGAACCGAAACTATCTTATAAGCAGAGCGACTATCTATTAACTCCTCTCCTATAAGGGTGTGCAGAGCTTCGGTTGTATCGTAGGTGGTTGAAGACATATCGTTATAAGTAAAATCACTGCCCATAAAAGAGCCTCCCCCCTCATTACTTGCTATCCTTTTCACCCTTCCTAATGCAGGTAAAAATATCCACTGGTCATCGCCGCCATCGCTGCGTTCGCGGGTTAGAAAACGGGTATTACGGACACTGGCAGGAGACAAAAAAACTGTTATGGTACTTGTCAAATCTCCCTCAGTAAGAGCAAGAGTCTGAATTCTTCTCTCCCGTTCTTCTCCTTTGGCATCTATTAAAGAAAATCGGATATCCATTGCTACGCTGTCTGCTTTTTGAACATCCATAACTTTTTGCATAATTTCATTAGCTGTTTGTTGGGCAGTTAAAGCAGTGGTAATTAACAGCAAAAATACCAAAACTACTACAATTTTATTTTTCATTATAGAATCTCATACAATCTATTTTTCACCGAGAAATTTAGGCTTAATCCAAATAAGAACCATCGGAAGAACAGTCAAGCTTGCCAATGAAGAGAAAATCATCGAAACACAAAACAAGATACCCATCTGTTGAATCGGGATGAAACGGCTAAATATTAAGCCGCTGAAACCGATAATTACCGATGCGGCATTAATAACAATTGCCTTACCGGTGGTATTCATTGTCAATGAGATTCCCTCTACCCCAAGATTTGCCTGCACCTGCCGCTTAAAAGCCGCAATGAAGTGAATTGCATAATCCACACCTACACCGATTGCTAATGCCGCTAAAAGACTTGTTATAACATCCAATCTTATCTGCAAAAATACCATAAACATAAAGATTCCCATTAAAGCAAAGACAACCGGTATCAACCCTATTAATCCGGCACTCGGGGATTTGAAAATTAAGCTTACCAAGAACCAAACAATTACAAGAGCTCCAACCAAAGAGTAAATCTGGCTCTTCGTTACCAAATCGGTAAGGGCTAACGTTATTGCATCTCCGCCACCAACCATAAAGTTCCAGCCCTCGGGAAGATTCGCCTCCCAATAGCTATGAATCTCATCATTTATTTCTCTCAGATACGAGGCTTCGGAGTCTCTCAGCTGAATTGTTATAAGGGTTGCACTCGGTTCTACATCATCATCAATGAGAAGATTGAGGTTTCCCGCATACAATAAAAGATACTGAGCAAGCAACTCCTTAATCTCTGCCGTCGTTCCAAGGGCATATTTTGCCGGGTCTGTGGGAATTTCTAAGTAAGTCAACGGATCATAGTCGATATTTTCATCCTCAACAAAGAGAGATTTCATCTCTTCAGTATCATCAAAAAGGCCAAACTCACCGGAGAAAAAATCGAAATCCTGCTGAATGCTGAGCGGCTGTCGGTAAGGAGTAGCGTCTTTATTCATAAGATAATTCATCCTCTTGATATAAGGGACGAGTGACTGGACTTTTCCCACCTTCTCTTTTTGACTTATACCGGTACTAAACTCTTCCAATTTTTCTAAAAAAGCCGGATCCAAGATTGCAGAACTCTCTTTTGAGTCAATCATCACAGTTAAAATTCCACTGCCTGCCATATGGGTGTTGTACAAATTGGTATCAACGACCAAAGAACTCTTTTTGTTAAAGAATTCAATCATATTGGTTCCCACTCTCACATGGGGAAGCGACAAAAGAGTCACTCCCATCAGAACAGCAGAAATAACGAGCATCGGAACTTTCCTCTTAAGAGCCCATTTCTCAAAAAGGGCAAAAACTCTATTAGCCTTTGTCTGATTATTCTTATCTTTTTTAGTTCTTAGGGTGGCAGGGTTAAACCCTTTTCTGTAAGTAAGGCGCAACATTGCCGGAAGAAGATACAGAGAGCCGAACTGCGATAAAACCACCCCAAGGGCACTCAATAACCCGAATGTTCTGAAAGGACCAAGGGGACTTGCCAACTGGGCAATAAAACCGGCAACGGTGGTTGCTCCGGCCATTATAATAGGCAATTTGTTTCTCTCAAGAACCAAGTCAATTATTTTTGAAGTTTGCTCTCGGCTTACAAAAGAATTAAAATTCCCCATTTCGGCATAAAAATGACTCATAACATGGATTGCATAAGCACTTCCGACTATAAGGAGCAACACGGGTACCAACATCGTTGCCATCGTAAAAGTTATTTTTAAAACAGCCATTACCCCTATGGCTATTGATGCTGAAATTAAAAGGCCGGCTAGCGGTAATACAATACCGGCTAGCCGACGAAACGAGAAAAGGAGAACAAAGACTATTAAAAGACCTACAATGGGTCCTAAAATAGCAATATCTTTTAAAAGGCTCCTGTTGATTTGTTGTTTGACAACAGGCAACCCAATTATTGAAAAGTGGTAATCACTATCCAGATGGGAAGCTAAGATAACTTGAATATTATCTA
>JBAYOE010000061.1:0-7857 GCA_041678405.1 Sphaerochaetaceae bacterium
CATCAGCGGCATCTTCCATAGCCAATTTAACGTTCATGTTATCGCCTGCGTAATTTCCGTAAAGGACTGCAACGCCGGCTCCACCATCGGCTGCCTTGATGGCATCGTAAAAAGATTTAGCGGTCGGGGAACTAAATATCTCACCCACAGCAACACTGTCAACTAGATTTTTACCTATATAGCCGGTAAAAGCAGGTTTATGGCCACTGCCTCCACCGGTAACAATTCCGACTTTTCCTTTAATTGGAGCATCTTTGTATTTCAATACTCTCCGATTATTTGTTGTTTTAATAAAATCACTATGTGCCTCAACAAACCCCTCTAAATACTGCTCAACAACAAAGTCCGGGTCGTTTATAATTCTTTGCATTTTTACTTCTCCCCCCTGCTATTTGATTAAGCCAATTTTTTTTCTGTCTATAGTAATAAATACAGCAAGAATCATCACAAGTCCTTTTACAATTTGCTGCATATAGGGATCAACACCAATCATGTTCATACCGTTACTGAGAATTGTGATTATAAAAGCACCGAGAATTGTCCCCTGCACCGTTCCAAATCCCCCTGTAAGGGGAGTTCCGCCCAAAACAACAGAGGCAATAACATCAAGTTCAAAACCTTGACCAAGCTGTGCGGTTGCGGCCATTACCCTTCCTGCCTGCAGGGTCCCTGCTAATCCTGTCAAAAATCCAAGAATTATAAACATTTTGATTTTTATAGAACTAATCTTCAGTCCACTTAATCTTGCAACAGTTTCTCCTCCTCCAATAGCTTGAACTTCTCGGCCAAAAACTGTCTTGTTGTACATAACATATGCAATTATAAGGGCAACAATCGCAAAGAAGGCTGAATGAGGAATTCCGTTTGTCCTTCCGGCAAAGATATCGATGAACAGATCATTGTTGATAGATACAGGCGCTCCTTTTGTAAACAATAAGACAATTCCTCGATAGGTAGTCATCATTCCCATAGTGGCAATGAAGGAAGGAACTTTTCCTTTTGCAAAAATTACCCCATTAATTAGTCCGCAAAGACCGCCTATTAAGATTCCCGGTATAAAAGCAAAAACCCCTATTACTGAGGATGCCATCGCAGTTCCCAAAGCCGATAAAGCTAATATAGAACCGACGGATAAATCAATTGAGCCGCCCACAACCACAAAAGTCATTCCTAGGGCAGCACAAATAAGTACAACAGATTGCTGCAGAACTATCATTGCGTTGCTAAAAGTAAAGAACCTCTTTTGAAGCAATGAAAAAAACAGAGATAGAATCACCAGAGCAAGAATAGGGACGTATTTTTTTAATACCGTCATTCGTTCATTTAATTTGCGAAGCATCTTTTTCCTCCCCATTAAGTCATATAAGCAATTATTTCTTTCTCGCTCGGTTGCTCATCATAGCCGAACTCTTTAGTAATCTTGCCATTCTTAAAAATTAACATCCTATCGCTCATCCCCATTAATTCAACTAAGTCTTCAGATAACAGGATTACACTTAAGCCCTCTTTTTTTGATAAATCATGAATTTTCTTATAGATATCAAAACGGGTTGCGACATCAATCCCCCGTGTAGGATTGTTTAAAAGCAATATTTTTGGATTGGGAACCAAGCATTTTGCAAATACAACTTTCTGCATGTTTCCTCCGCTGAGACTGTTGCACGGGTCTTTAAGACTGCCTGCCCTCAGAGAAAGGTACTCTTTGAAATGCTCTGCAATGCTGCGTCCTTTTTTTGTATCAACAAAAATTGAATTACGGGGAATTTCAGACATCAACATGTTGTCGATAATGCTGAAATCTGTGATTAAGCCCTCTGATTGACGGTTCCCCGGCAGATAGCCAATACCGACTTCGTTGGCACTAAAAACTCCCTTTGGGGTGTAATCGTTTCCGTATAGAACCAACTCACCCTCAGACGGTTTCAATTCACCTATAATGGTATTTAGTATCGCCTCTCCTCCGGCTCCTTTCAACCCTCCTATCCCTAAGATTTCTCCTTCTCTTAAAGTGAGAGAAACATTTTGTAGTAATCGGGGAATAGTAACGGAGTTCAGTTCTAAAATGGGTTTTTTGTTACTGTAATCGATACCCGCCTGTGTGAATTCGTATGTTTGTTCCCGCCCGACCATCAGAGATTCAATCTCTTTACGGCTAATGTCCGCGGCCTTGCAGGTTGTTACAAGATTTCCGTCTTTTAAGATAGTCAAAGTATCGGCAACCATCTCAATCTCATCGAGATGATGAGAAACATAACCAAGAGCAATTCCCCTAGCTTTTAGGGTATCGACGACTTTCAACAACGATTTTATCTCAGTGACGCTTAGATAAGCGGTAGATTCATCAAGAAAAAGGACTTTCGGATTGAGAGCCAAAGCCTGCGCAACTTGAATAACTTTAAGCTGCCCCAAATCTAGACTCTTAATATCTTTTTTTACATCTATATCAGCTTCAATGTCATCTAGTAACAACTGAGCTTGGTGTTGAAGCTCCTTTTTTTTGATGAGCCCAAAAGAATTCGCAAACCTTCTCATCTGATTAAAAAATATGTTTTCGGCAATTCCTATAGAAGTATTTACGTTCAGCTCTTGGTGAACTAATCCTATATCGGTATTACGCTCCATTAGAAGTTTTGCTGGGTCTATCTCTTTATCGCCGTAAACAATAGACCCCTCATCTTTGACTACATAACCCGATAGAATTTTAAAGAGGGTCGACTTACCTGCTCCGTTTTCCCCGACAAGAGCATGAACTTTCCCCTCTTCCAACTCGATTGAGACTGAATTAAGTGCACGTGTCTGACCGAATGTCTTACTCACATTTTCTGCACGCAAAACCATTGTAATCCCCTTCACATGATGCCTTCCCTGAATTCAGGGAAGGCTTTCATTAACTAAACTCTAAGATTCAATTTAATATTTAAGCTCAATTGCTGCAAAAGGTCCGTCAGGAGTATATGTTCTGCTGTGTAATTTAAAATCATAAGCAGGAACTCCACCGGGGTATTTTGTTTCAAATGCACTGACAGTGTCTTTTGTTAATGGTAATAGGTCAAGTTTGACGTTGGCATCCTTTGCTGCAACTTTGTGACCATTAAGCCAGTCATACATAACAACTATTGCGAACCCACCCTGCAACCAGTGTCCACCGATGTCAAAAAGTAAATATCCGTCTCTAACTGCATCTACGTTTTCCGGGTTAAGATCCATACCAACAACTAAAACATCTTTTCCAGGAACCTTTCCGGCGTTTTGAATTGCAGTAATTACTCCGGTTGCGGTTCCGCCGTTAGCAGCCCAAACACCTTTGATATCTGGGTTGGCTTGGTACAACGACTCAAAAGCAGCCATTGATTCGTCTCTGACGAAGTTCCCGTTAACTTTTCCGGCAACAACAACTTCCGGATGCTCTTTTACGGCTCTTTCAAAACCAAGGTTTCTGTCAATCGCAACCGATGTTCCGGGAGTCCCTTCTACCCATCCTACAACTTTCTTACCTTGGTTGTTAGGTACCATTGTATTGAATAGCTTTTTAGCCATCTGATAACCGGCTTCTTCATCGCCGGGCCCCAAGAAGGCTATGTAGTTGGGATAGTCTTTAGATTGTGGCTGTACGTCTGAATAGGTGTCGGTGAAAATCAAGGGAATGTTGGCAGCCTTCGTATCTCGAAGGGCTTTTTTATCACCTGCCCAATAAGGCACTACAATCATACCGTCAACTCTCTGTGACACTAAGTCTTCAATATACTTGGGAAGCAGGTCGGCTTTATTGTCACAGTTAAGAACAATAAGATCAACACCCAGTGCATCGGCACCTTTTTTCATGAATTCTACATAATTGTTCCAGAACTGCGCATTCAGAGTCGGAACAATTGCACCAACTTTCAATCTTTGTTCGGCAGCTCCTTTCTGTCCTTGAGCGAATATACCTGCCGTGATTACTAAAACCAGCAGCAGTACCACGAACATTTTTTTTCTCATGGCTTCTCCCCCTTGTGATTTTATTCTAAGATATCTACTTCGATATCTAAGATTTTACAGATATTTTTAAGGTCTTCGATATGATTGCCGTAAACTGCGTGGCAGTGGTTGGCATCAAAACGGTCTAAGAAGACAGAGTGGTCAAACGGTAACTTAGCAAAAACATGGGGCCACTCTTCGGTTGTCTCTTTCATAACCTCAGGGTCCAATTCGACAAATTCAGCATTGAACATAACCATCCGGTATTTCCCTTCTCTTCTGCATAATCGGGCAACAGTTGCTTCTCCGGCTTTTGTCATTAAGTTCACATGGGCTCCGCCACCGGCATAGATATCTAATGCGGGATAAAGGGTAACTTTACTCAGATTCTTTTTGTAGTCATCGCTGCCATCAGCATAGTAGGTAGATTGAGATCCGCAGTTGCAGAAAACCATAACTCCATGCTTGGCATCCCAATGGCGTACATCCATAAATACAACAGGGTCATGGGTAAGTAATTTAAGCATTTGCATTGTTAAAGCGGCATCGCTGTCAGCTTCACAGGCAAAAACTACCGGCTCTTTTGGTCCGTCCCAGTCGTAAGGGTCATTCATGAAAGCGGCGCTCATACACTCGGTGCAGTAGTGACGGCTCATCTCATAGTGACACTTAACACCGATAAAGTCGTAGTTGTTCTCTTTGACTATCCGTTTTGTTGCCTCATAGTGTCGAATTTGAGTTTTTAGTTTTTCGGGAGTCAGTTGTTTTCCGTCATATTTTATCTCTTTGACATTGTCTGTAAGCCACTTAAAAGCTTTTTCGACCTGTTTTTCATCAACCTCTTCAGCCAAACGGACAATCTCTGACTGGTCTAGGTGATCGACATCTACTCCAAACAGTTTCTGCCAATCCTGCATGCTGACCGTGGAACTGTACATTCCCAAACTACGCCCGCCGATTAAACCGTAAGAAGAACCGTTAAGTGAACTGACAACATAAGCTGCTTTGCCAAAATCAATGAATTTTTTCTTGACGGCCGGTTCAACAACATCGCCTGCCACTCTAAAGTGGTTAATTCCTAATTGATTCAAAGCTCCCCCACTGGCAAGCATTGAAACCATTCCCGGCCAATCTGGATTTAAATTTGCTGCCAGTAAGACAGGACAATTCAAGTTCTGAGCAGATATCACAGAGAAGTTTGGGAAACTAAATACCCCATAAGAAAAAATTACACCATCAACGTTTCCTTTAACCATCTCAAGTGCCATATCTTTTGCTGTAGCAACAGAGTGAACCAAATCGGATGCCTCTACTATCTCCAATCGGCCATCAGAACGCAATTCTTTAACTATTGCGTCTACTTGGGCTTTCACAAACCCTTTTAAATCTTCATGAACCCCAGGCTCCCCATCTGAGAACCCAATGATCCCCAACTTTGGTTTCCGTAGCATATCACCCTCCTGCTGAATTTTCACATTTGGTAATCAATATCCATATATGATTGTAAGACACCTTTGCCGAGGTGTCAAATTTTATTTGGCAAAAATTGAATTTTAGTTCTGAACTTCTCTCTTTTCTTGATAACATTTCAATTTACAAGAGCTTTGATTGAGTGTGTAATGAGATAAGATTCTTTAATTCTGGGAGTTTAATGAAAATGTTTAAAGATAAAATATGTGTTATAACCGGTGGAGCACTTGGCATAGGGCGCTGTCTAACAAGGGAATTTGCTAAAGCAGGCTCAAAAGTTGCATTTATCGATAATAACGATAAAGCAGGGAAAATAAATCTTGAATATTTAACTTCCAATAACTCAAAGGCTCTTTTTTACTGTGGAGATCTGGCAATAGAGGAAGATTTAAAAAAGTTTAGCTCTCTGGTCATCAAAGAATTTGGCTCTATTGATTTCCTTATTAATAATGCTTCTATAAACAAAGGAGGAATCGAGACACCATGTAGTTGGCAAGATTTTAACAGGGTTTTACAAATAGGAGTTACTGCCCCCTACATGTTAACTTATCTATTTCTCCCCTATTTCAACAAAAACTCTTCAATTGTAAACATTATTTCTACCCGTTCTTTTATGTCACAACCGAACTCAGAAAGTTACACTGCAGCAAAAGGAGCCCTCTTTTCGTTAACCCATTCTTTGGCTGTAACTCTCAGTGGTAAAGTTAGAGTAAATTCAATTGCTCCGGGCTGGATTAAAACAGAGCGGTTTTATGATGAACCAAAAGAGTTTAGATACAACCAAAACGATATTAACCAACACCCCTCTAAAAGAATTGGCGAAGCCGAAGATATAGCCAGAGCGACACTGTTTTTATGTGACGAGAGAAACAGTTTTATAAACGGAGAAAATATTACTGTAGATGGTGGTATGACAAAACAGATGATCTATAGCGGGGAGCATGGTTGGGATTATAAATAATATCTATTTGCAAAAATAGTCTTTGACGCTATTATCAGATAACACCTCTTCTAAAATAGATAAAAGGATGGTTCTAAGTGAGTATATTTGAAGCAACCATGTTATTTTGTTTTGGTCTTGCATGGCCAATGAATATTTTTAAATCACTAAGAAGTAAAACAGTGAAAGGCAAAAGTTTGATTTTTCAGGTTGCTGTTTTAATCGGTTACCTTGCAGGAATAATTCATAAAATCCTTTACAGTTTGGACTTAGTCATGGTTCTCTACTGCATCAATCTCACTATGGTTATAATTGATACAATTTTATACCTCTACTATAAAAAAGCTGACGATAAACTTGCAACTGAGTCTCAGCAACCGGAGACAGTGGAAGCCTAGCCTCAATTTAACCTTTTAAAACTGAACACCTACTCTTAATTGAAAAATTACCAAACCACTATTTGGCCAACCGTTTTAGACGTTCACTGATCAAAGAGTTGTGCCTCTTTTTATAATCATCAATAAAACTTCTGTTTATGTACTATTTAAAGCTCAATTCTGTGGCTAACCGCTCTGCCTTTTATCTATCCAAATTAATTTTTGGCAGTATTGCGCTATTAAAAGACTTTTCGTTTTGTACCATAAGAAATTTTCATTATCTTTTAGTGGTTCAAGACATTTCAGACAATAACTCATAACAGCAGCTTTACCCCAACATAACCAATTGTATTTCACCAAGTTGCCAGTAAAATTTTTATTCTTTCGGAAGGATTTAGCCTCCATGTCTTTATTGCTATTTCCAGCAACCAACTCCCAGACATGAGACCGTCAAAAAATGAAAAAAGTGTCTTGCTTTCCCAGTATTTCTGACTTATTGGCATTGTTAAGCTAATGAGAGTATGGTAAAAGTTGATGATACTCCTGTCCGTAAGGCTGTTCGTGAAGCCTTGGTGAACTCTTTGGTTCATGCAAATTACTATGAACGCCGTGGATTGGTTGTAATAAAGCGGAGAAATTCATTTGAATTTGCTAATCCGGGAGGACTTAGAATCTCTCCAGAGGCGGCTATTGACGGAGGGCTTTCGGATCCTCGTAACAATACGGTGTTTACTATGTTTATGCTGATTAATATCGGAGAGCGAGCCGGCAACGGCTTGTCCAATATCTTCGCTGTCTGGAAACAACAGAAATGGAACGCGCCTATACTTTTTGAAACCTTCAACCCAGAGAGAACAACACTGAAGCTAGTTATGGAAAAAAGAGCCGATAAAAAGAATCAGCAAAAAGACAGAAGAGCAGAGACAACGTATTCTTGAATTCTTGCGAATTAATGGAACCTGTAGCAATTCAGATATCTGTTGGCTTTTGGATGTGAAAGAAACCCGGGCAAAGACACTGTTAATGCAGATGGTCGAGGATGGTCTTTTGATTGCACAAGGGGATAACAAAGGCATAAGTATGATGTTGGTACCGGGGCTTTCAAAATTCTGG
>JBAYOE010000062.1:0-7700 GCA_041678405.1 Sphaerochaetaceae bacterium
CAATTGGGTGTTGATTTTGTCCAAGGGTATGGTTTAACCGAAACAAGTCCGATTATTACCTTAAATCCAATCGACGCTTACATCGAAACCTCAGTGGGAAAAATTCTGCCAGAAACAGAGATGAAAATTCTCAATCCCGATTCAAGGAACATTGGTGAAATAGCTGTAAGAGGACCTATGGTCATGCAAGGCTATTACAAAAATCAAGAAGCTACCGATGAGGTTTTAGATAAAGATGGGTGGTTACACACAGGCGATGCCGGTTACATAGATGCCAATAACTACGTTTATCTGACAGGGCGCCAAAAATCATTGATTGTCACAGAGGGGGGTAAAAACGTCTTCCCCGAAGAGATTGAAGATCTGTTTCAGTTATATGATGAGATTGAGCAAATCTGTGTTCTCGGGTATATCGAAGACAAAAAGAACCTCACCGAGGCTATCAGGGCAATTATTTATCCCTCAGATAACTTTGTTGAAGGGACAAAAAAGAGCTATCCCGATGCTTCTGAGCTTGAAAAAGCAATATTTGACCATATGCAGCTTATAATCGATAAGGTAAACAAAGACCTCTTACCCTATAAAAGGATTATGAGATTGACTATAGCCAAAGAGCCGATGGAAATGACAAGCACAAAGAAAATCAAAAGACATATTGTGGCAAAAAAGTATGAACAGTAAAGAGAGAAATTATCTGCGAAAAGAGGCCCATTATCTGAAGCCGGCCCTCACGATTGGCAAGCTTGGGCTCCATGAAGGGATCTTTGACTCTTTGGAAGAGGCTTTGACGAAAGAAGAGCTGGTCAAAATTCGTTTCCAAGACTTTAAAGAAGATAAAAAAGAGTTTGTCTCTCAACTGGCAAACTCTACGGGGGGAGAGCTGGTTGCCTTAATAGGACATACAGCCATTCTGTATAGAGAAAACAACAACCCAGAAGAGCGCTATTATAAAATCTCTACTAAGAAGAACTAGTTAATACATAAAAGAATTTTAAGCAGAAAATAAGGCCACCGAAAAGGTGGCCTTTCAGTACTAATTATGTTCCAGCGTTAAGGTACGGGTTACGGTATCACAAACTTCAGTAGGTCCGTAGTATTGGATAGCTCCCACAAACTGATAATGATTCTCGACTGCCCATTTATCCCTGTTTGCACTGAAGTGTTTAAAAGGTTTTCCCTCTAAATCAACCAGTGCTTTTTTAATGACACTCTTATCCTCTCCGTGGCGGTTTTCGATATTCATCATCATTGTGATTGGTGTGCCCCCCGCAACCCACTTATCGGCACTTGCAGTAAGGTTTGTGATTGAGGATATGTAACCGCTGTTACCGTTGGCAACCAGTAAGAATGCCGTATAACCTAAGCTGTAGCAGTAATCGGCATCAAAGTTCGACGGGAAAGCACAACGCCCTTCATAACCGAAAAAGTGACTTAGGCCACTGAACTTTCCTTTGTAAGAACCCTCTTTGGCTAATTGGACAAGTTTTTGTTCAACCATTTCAATCAGCATCTTTTCAGTCTCAATTCGACTGAATTGGACGTTGCCGTGTGGATCTCGGTCAGCCAACAGCTGCTCTTGAATAGTTTTAGGCAAAGACGCAAAGACAGCCTTGTTTTGGCTGCTTAACAGATTCAAAGTGAACTCTATTTTTTTATCACTGGAAGATAATGCCTCAAAAGCCTCACTGTTTTGAGCCAAAAGAGTATTCAATTCACCGATTAAAGATTTTATCTCAGGGATAAACTCAAGCAACCCTTCCGGAATCAAAGCAACTCCGTAATCGTAACCCTTGGTAGCCCTTTTACTCACAACCGCAGCAATATAATCGACGACTTCATTTAGGCTTGTTTTGTTTTTCTCAATCTCTTCACTTATAAGGGTGACGTTCGGTTGAGTCTGCAGAGCACACTCCAAAGCTATATGGCTGGCACTTCGCCCCATCAACTTAATAAAATGCCAATACTTTTTGGAGCTGTTGGCATCTCTCATAATGTTTCCAATTAACTCGCTGTAGGTTTTTGTTGCAGTGTCAAACCCGAAAGAGATCTCAATATGTTTGTTTTTCAAATCTCCGTCGATTGTTTTGGGACACCCAATTACGTTAATATCAGCCTTAGTCTTAATAAAATACTCGGCTAAAACAGCAGCATTTGTATTAGAATCGTCTCCGCCGATTATTACTAGTGCACTTATATCGTGCTTATGGCAAACATCAGCGCAGATGTCAAACTGCTTTTCATTCTCCAGCTTTGTCCGTCCGCTGCCGATGATATCAAAACCGCCTGTGTTTCTGTACTCATTGATTATAGAGTCATCAAAGTACAATGTTTTATCCTCTAAAATACCACTGGGGCCTCCTAAAAATCCAATCAGCTTTGAATTAGGATTTCCTTTTTTCATGGCATCATATAAACCACTGATAACATTGTGTCCGCCGGGAGCCTGCCCTCCGGATAAAACTACGCCGATGTTTATTGCTTCATACTCTTTTTTCTTATCGGATGTTTCAAATTTAATGGTTGGTTCTCCGTAAGTATTGGCAAAAAGAGATTTTATTATGTCTTTGTCAGTGGCAGCTTCGGTTTTAGCACCTTTTGAGACAGTTATTGTGCCAATGTCTTGTTGCAACAAAGCAGGCAGTTTCGGTTTGTAGAGATACCTCGCTTTTTGTAGTGGGGATTTATCCATTTTAAAACTCCTTAGAAATGTGTGATTCGTTTAAACTATAAGTATTAGAAACAATCATTGCAATAGGGATGGTTAACCAAAACTTGACTCACCCAACTCTAACAGATAGATTAAAAAAATGGAAAACCGCTTTATCTTGTATGTCGATGCCGATAGTTGCCCCCGTGAAATCAGGCAGATAATTTTACGTGCTGTTACAAAAAGAGAAATACCCTCCCTTTTTATTGCAAACAGAGAATTACCCGATGTTGTTGAGTTGGAAAAAAGGAACTTAAAAACTAAAGGCGGTTTTTCTTTAGTTACAATGATAGTTGTCGAAAACAAAGACGACAGTGCCGATAATAAAATTGTAGAACTGGCACAAAAAAACAGCATTGCCATAACAAGAGATATCCCCTTAGCCGACAGACTTGTCTCTTTAGGGCTGACTGTCTTAGACGACAGAGGCTCTGTTTTTACTCAACAGAATATAAAAGAACGCCTTTCGCTGAGAAACTTAATGACAAAGTTGCGCCAAGATGGTCTTTATATTGAAAGAACCAATGCACTCAGTTCAAAAGAAATTCAGGGTTTCGCCAATGCTTTAGACCGTGAATTGACAAAAATCGAGAAACATCTGAAGCAAAAAAGAGTATAAGTGAATATTTTTTAGTGTGGAACAAAAAAAAATTACAGTAATATCCTCTTTAGCTCTCCTCAGAGAGACGATGCGCTATTGGATACTCTCCTTTTTAAGAGACTCTATTTCGATAGAGACAAGGGACTTTCTTATCGCTCCTTTAAATTGCGATTTGTGTTTAACAATAATATTAAATGAAAATGAGCTGACTCTAACTGAATCTTTGGTAAACAGAAATAAAGATACAAGTGTGTTATCGGTTATTGAACCATCCGATAACACCTTATATAAAAATGAAATAATCGCCAGAATAGGTAAAACAACAGATTTAAGAGGGTGCATAGACCAACTGCTGATCTTATTGAAGTTAGAGAATAGTTTTACCGAAACAGTCTCTGACCCACTGACAAACAGAGAACGGGAAGTTTTGGAATTAATAGCACAGGGCAACTGCCTAAAAGAGATCAGTTATATGTTGGGAATTTCAAAACACACCGTTGTGGCACACCGCAGAAATCTCTGCCTTAAAACAGGGGCAAAGACCCTGCAGCAACTCACCTTATATGCGACAATGCATCAAAACAGCTTAGAGATTTCTTAAAATTCAGCGTTGTTTACACTGCGGGGAAACGGTATGACATCCCTAATATTTTGCATCCCAGTCACATACTGTACAGCCCGGTCAAACCCTAATCCAAAACCAGAATGGGGAACAGAACC
The DNA here is from genome assembly GCA_041678405.1 of Sphaerochaetaceae bacterium. Classification (GTDB taxonomy): domain Bacteria; phylum Spirochaetota; class Spirochaetia; order Sphaerochaetales; family Sphaerochaetaceae; genus JBAYOE01. The sequence goes on from JBAYOE010000062.1 coordinate 4,029, forward strand.
GTAACGTCTCAAATCCAAGTACCACCAATACTCTTTGGGATCAAGTTTTGCGGCTGCTATTTTCTCTTCCAAAACAGAGAGTCTGTTCTCTCTTTCGCTGCCTCCGATAATCTCTCCGAGACGGGGAACAAGGACATCCATTGCTTTAACGGTTTTTCCGTCCTCATTGAGTTTCATGTAAAATGCTTTAATCTCTTTGGGATAGTCGGTTACTATAACCGGACCGTCAAAAACAACCTCGGTTAAATAGCGCTCGTGCTCTGTCTGTAAGTCGGTTCCCCATTTTACAGGGTAATCGAAGCTTTTATTATTCTTAATCAATTCTGCGACTGCATCTGTGTAAGTTATATGGACAAACGGTTTTTCGATGACACTTTGGAGGGTTTTATCGACCCCCTTTTCTATCCAATGGGAGAAAAAGGCCATATCCTCTTGGCAGTTCTGTAAAACGTACTTAAATATAGATTTTAAAAAATCTTCAGCCAAAGCCATATTCCCTTCCAAATCACAAAAAGCGACTTCAGGTTCTACCATCCAAAATTCACTTAGGTGTCTTTTAGTGTTTGAGTGTTCCGCTCTGAATGTCGGTCCGAAAGTGTAGATATTTTTTAAAGCAGAGGCATAGGCTTCTCCCTGCAACTGTCCGCTGACTGTCAAAGTAGCCCTGCGTCCGAAAAAGTCGGCTTGCCAGTCGACTTTATTGTCTGGGCCTTTAGCAACGGAATTTAAATCCAAAGTTGTCACTAAAAATTGTTCTCCGGCTCCTTCGGCATCACTTGTGCTGATAATAGGGGTGTGGACATAATAAAAGCCCTGACTGTTAAAATAGGAGTGTATCGCAAAACTTAAGGCATGTCTGACTCGGGCTACTGCTCCGATTGTGTTGGTTCTGGCCCTTAAATGGGCAATCTCTCTTAAAAATTCAAAAGTATGTCTCTTCTTTTGAAGAGGGTAGGTCTCTGCAGGGGATTCTCCGATAAGAGTCACTTTATCGGCAAACAGCTCTACATTTTGGTTGGTTCCCACGGAGGGGACAAGTTTACCTTCAACTTCAATCGCCGAACCTGTTGAAATATTATTAATTGTCGTTAAATCGTTAAAGTTTTTTAGCTCTATGACAACCTGTAGGCCTTTAAGGGTTGAGCCGTCACTAAGTTCTAAAAAAAAGACAGTTTTACTCTCTCTCTTTGTCTTTACCCACCCTTGAGCTGTTACAATCTCATCTGAGGCCTCTTTTTTAAGCAAATCTATAACCCGCTGACCCATTGAAAAACTCCTTGTATTGGCGCCACTATTGCAGTTTTCACCGTAACTTGTCAACAGATGCAGATGTTCTTGAACAATATGTTGTAGACGACAAAAGCCCAAATAGCTATAGTGGCAGTAAAGGAATCAGGGAGTGTTACAAATTATCGGCTACAAATCTTGCAATGAGACCAAAAAGGCAATTCGGTTTTGCAAAGAGAGGTCAATAAGCCACCATTTTGTCGATTTGAATGAGAGAAAACTCTCTTTAGGGGAGTGGAACAAAATATTCAATGCCGTAAACAGTGAACTGTTAATCTCTATTGAGAGTCAGTACTATAAAAAAGAGGGGTATGTTTGGCGCTCTTACGATGCCAAAGAGGAACTTATGGAACATCCGCAGTTACTTAAAACTCCGCTTTTAAAACTCAAAGAAAAGGTGAAAGTCGGCTTTGATGAGCAGTTTTTAGCCTCTTTGGAGTCCCCCTTATGATAAATTACGGTCTTTTGGGAAGCGGCTCTTCGGGAAACAGTTATCTAATCAGTACACAAAATAGTGCAATTTTAATTGATGCAGGATTTTCTTTAAAACAGCTAAAGCTCCGTTCCGAACAATTGAAACTTGACTTTTCAAAAGTAGAAGCCCTTTGTCTTACCCATATTCATCCTGACCACAGTAAAACTGCCGGTGTGTTTGCCCGTCAAACAAAATTACCGGTCTTTGTCAATGAGAATCTTTTGGATGAAAAGTATTACGATTTACACAAACTGGGAATTCCACAGCCCCTTTTAAAGCCTTTTTCTGCCGGTCAGCCTTTTAAAATCGGTGAGTTTGTAATTACAAGTTTTCCTACCAGTCACGACAGTCCTCACTCAGTTGGTTTCAACATAAAAACAAAAGGCCGTTCAATTACAATAGTGACTGACACCGGTACCATCGATAAAACTATAATGGATTTTATTGATGATACCGATATCCTTTTTATTGAAGCAAATTACGAAAAAGAGATGTTGTTAAACGGTCCCTATCCTTACTACCTGAAACAACGGATTGCCTCCAAAGAGGGGCACTTATCCAATAGTGATACTATAGAAGCCCTGAACAGGAGCTCCTTGAAAAAAACACAACATATCTATTTTTGCCACCTTTCAAAAACAAATAACTGTAGTATCCTTTTAACACAGAGATCTTCAAAAGAACTGTCGTGGAACGGTAAAACTACTGTTTGTGAACACGGAGCACTTTACGGAGGCTCAATTGAGGGAGTAAGAAATTTTTATGAAACATGAGTTAAAAGAGTTTACGCTAAAACACCTGCTACAACGTTCTGCTGTCAGACATCCAAATAGGATTGCCTTAAGGCTAATCGGCGATGAACAACACACCTATACTTATGCCGATTTGGAAAAAAGTGTAAATGCAATGGCTACTTACCTCATTAACCATGGGATTCAAAAAAACGATAAAGTGGCTATTTTGGCAGAGAGCTCTCCCCAATGGGTAATCTCCTTTTTTGCAATTATAACTATTCGGGCAGTAGCAGTTCCGTTGTTGCCCGATTTTTCACCAAAAGAGATAGGCACAATTTTGGAACACAGTGAAGCAAGTGCACTTATTGTCTCAACAAAATTGTTTGAAAAAAGTATCCCATTTGCAACTGTTAACAATAAGTGTCTCATCAGAATCGATGATTTATTTCATATCCCGTTTATGATAGCTGAGGGTTTAACAACAAATCTCTCCTTTGGGGATGCACCCGGAAGGGATGTTTTAAGGACAAAAATAAACAACAAAAGACTTAAAGAATTAATACCAGAAGAAAATGAATTGGCTTCTATTATTTATACAAGCGGTACAACCGGGTCCAGCAAAGGGGTTATGCTCTCAAACAAAAACCTTGCAAGCAACGCATCTGCCTGTGTTAAACAGTTTTTTAAAGTAAAACCCGGTCTGAGGTTTTTATCTATTTTGCCGTTGAGTCACTCTTATGAATTTACCATCGGTCTTCTTTTGCCTCTGCTTTGCGGTTGTGAAATTGTCTATTTGGGCAAAGCTCCCGCTGCCAGTATCCTTTTACCGGCATTAAAAGAGTGGCGACCGCACGTTATGCTTTCGGTTCCTCTTTTAATTGAAAAAATATACAGAAGTTCGGTGGTTCCTCAGATCGAAAAAAATGAGCGGTTAAAAAGACTCTATAAAAAGGCATTTTTCAGACGGTTCATTAACAGTGTCATCGGAAAGAAATTAAAAAGGACATTCGGCGGAAGACTTAGATTCTTTGGTGTGGGAGGAGCGGCCTTGGATGTAGAAGTTGAAAAATTTCTTAAAGAGGCAAAATTTCCCTATGCCATCGGTTATGGGTTGACCGAGTGCAGTCCCCTTTTGGGCGGTTCGGGCCCGCGTCAGACAAAAGTAGGCAGTGTAGG
>JBAYOE010000063.1:0-7652 GCA_041678405.1 Sphaerochaetaceae bacterium
GGCCGATAACCGTAAAACTCAAGTGGGGACAGGCGACCGCTCCGAAAGAATAAGAACCTACAACTTCCCCCAAAACAGAATAACCGACCATAGAATCAATCTGACCCTTTACAAACTCGATTCGGTGATTGGCGGTGATTTGGATGAAGTTATTGAGGCTCTGAAACTGGCTGCCGGAGAGGAGGCATTAAAGGAGTTGCAATGACCTCTATTGCTCAGGCTCTTAAAAATGCCACAACGGCCATCGCCAAAGCCGAAGTCACAGAGACTCCCCTTTTGGACGCAACTCTCTTGTTGATGCATGTAACCGGTTACAAAAGGGAAGAACTGTATCTTTACGGTGATAAAGATTTATCCAAAGAATCTTCCATCCTCTTTGAAGCACTGTTAAAAAAGAGACAATCAGGTTTCCCAATCGCCTACTTAATTGGGAAAAGAGACTTTTACAACCATACTTTCAAGGTAACCGAGGATGTTTTGATACCCAGAGCCGACAGTGAAATAATTGTTGAGCAGGCTTTGCACCTTTTGAAAACCGGAGATAAGGTTCTCGATTTAGGAACCGGCAGCGGTGTTCTGGGAATCTCACTGGCTGCGGAAAATCCAACGATTCAGTTGACCTTAAGCGATATTTCAACAAAAGCTTTGGAAGTAGCCAAACAAAACAGCATAGCCATTCTAAACAGAACCGTTACCATTATTCACAGCGATCTTTTTTCGTCGTTGCAAAATAGGTCTTTTAATATGATAATTACTAACCCTCCCTATTTAACGGCTTCTTGGTACGACCAAGTTGCCTTACAGGTTAAAAAAGAGCCAAAGCTGGCCTTGGTGGATAAGGGGGAAGATGGGCTACACACAATCGGTAAAATAGTGGAAAGTAGTCCAAACCATTTGGAACAAGGGGGAACCCTTTTAATAGAGTGTGATTACCGCCAAAACAGTGAGGTCGCAACTCTGATGAAAAAAAGAGGTTTTACATCTGTGAGGCAAGTAAAAGACTACGGTAATCTTAGACGCGTTGTTTGGGGGCGTTTTTATGCATGAACAGTTGGTAAACAGATTTGTACAAAAGGCATTCCGCTACTCAAAGAGCGAACAGCTTAGGATTGCAAAGGCCGCTGAGTTCAGCGCCATAGCCCATGGCGATCAAAAACGACTCAGCGGAGAACCGTATATAATCCATCCCTTTGCAGTCGGTGAAATTCTCATGTCTTTAAGTATGGATGTCGATACCGTCATTGCCGGAATTTTACACGATACATTGGAAGATACATCGGTTACTTACGATGAGCTGGTTAAAAAGTTTGGGAAAACCGTTGCCGATTTAGTTGAGGGTGAGACAAAAATAAGTGCCCTTAAGGCAAAAAACAAAAGCCAACAAGAGGCAGAAACCATCAGGAAGATGTTCTTTGCCATGGCCGAAGATGTCCGGGTCATCATAATCAAACTGGCCGATAAACTCCACAACATGAGAACTTTACAACACCTTTCTCCCGTCAGGGCAAAAGAGATTGCCAATGAGTGTTTAGATATTTTTGCCCCTTTGGCAGACCGCTTAGGCATGTCGTGGCTTAAAGGAGAGTTGGAAGACCAGGCTCTTAAAATCCTTAAACCGGATACTTTTGAGTATATCGAGGGGTACCTATTATCTAAAAAGAGTGAACGGACTGCCTACTTGGGAAGAGTAGAAAAGATAATTTACAGAGCCTGTGGGGAACAGGGTCTAACGAATGTAGAGATCCAGTCAAGGACAAAACACACCTATGGTGTTTACACCAAGATGAAGAAAAGGAAAAAAGAACTTGAAGAGATTGGTGATATCTTAGGTGTCAGAATAATTTGTGATACGGTAAATGAGTGTTACACCCTCTTAGGCGTTGTCCATAAACTGTGGCCCCCTATTGAAGGCCGCTTTAAAGATTATATTGCGATGCCAAAGGCTAACAATTACCAAAGCCTCCACACGACGGTTATGGCTTTGGACGGCAAATTGATGGAAGTTCAAATCAGAACCAGAGAGATGCACGCCACGGCGGAATATGGGGTGGCTGCCCACTGGATTTATAAATCGGATAGTACCGGCAGCGAGAGTTCTTGGAAACAGACCGAAGATGAACAGTTCAGTCGCATTATCCACAAGCTAAAGAGTTGGAGCAGTGAAATTGAAGAATCCGAGAGTTTTTTGGACGATATAAAAGGGGAGCTGCTAAAAGATACAATCTATGTTTTTACCCCTAAAGGGCATATTGTAGAGTTACCGACAAATGCTACCGCACTCGATTTTGCCTACCAAATTCACACCGAAGTCGGCAATCATACCACCGGTGCAAAAGCCGACGGGTCGATTATTCCCTTAAGTGCCCCTTTAAAAAACACCCAGGTTATTGAGATTTTGACCAGCCCCAATGCCCATCCCACCCTAAACTGGTTACGGATGGCAAAAACCACCAATGCCCGGCGTAAAATCCGCTCTTGGTTAAACAAAAACGATGATTCGTTAATAATTGATAAAAATATTATTGCCAAAAAGAGAGTAACTGCCCCAGCGGAACAGGAGATTCAGCCTGTAATTGTCGACGGGGATATTGTCCGCTCGGTCGTTGACCCGAGCAGACTCACCTTTAAAGTAGGCAATGAGAAAAACGTGATGATCAGCTTAGCCAAATGTTGCAATCCCCACCGAGGCGATGAGATTATCGGCTATGTATCGAGGGGAAGGGGCATTATTGTTCACCGAAGAAATTGCAGAAACTTAAAGAATATGAGTGAAATTGAAGAGCGCAGTATCGAGGTTGAGTGGGAGACTGCAGCTCCCCGTCTAACAAGGCGCTTTAGGGTTGTCAGCCGTGTTACTCAAGACCTCTTTGCCGAAATCGAGGGTGCTATTAGAAAATATAAAGGGCACCTTATTGAGGGGCGTCTCAGCGATGAAGAACAGGATCGTCTCAACGGAAGTTTTACGATGGAAGTTGCAAATGAAGATGATTTTAAAAAGGTTGTAAAGAGTATCAAAGCAATCCCTTCAATTATCTCAATCAACCCCGTATAGGTCAGACAACCTCCTCTAAAACCCTTACAATCTCGGGAAGCAACTGCTTTTTCCGAGAAAGAACCCCTTTAAGGAGAAACACACCCGGTTCAATCATGGGATAGCCTAATGCTTTCTCTCTTTTCGGATAACCGGTAGCTATTAAGATACTGTCCTCTTTTATAACATCAGTAACCAAAAGCATTGCCCACTGTAGGGCATTGTTTCTCCTTGTAAACTCCAGTTGTCTGTGAATTTCTCCTTTAACATCTTCGATTTGGTCAAATGTGGTAACCTCTACCTGCCCTATTCCAAAACGGATCCCACTCTCATTATAGATTTTAAAATCACCGCTAATTACCTGCTCAATATCTTCGTTTTTCAAAACACCGGAGGAGCCAAACAGTTGTTCACCGTATTGTTTCACATCCTCAACATCGGCAAATTTACTCAACACAAAGGCAGCCGAGATATCCTGATTGGTGGTAGTCGGGCTTTTTAAGATAACCGTATCGGCAATTATCCCCGCTAAAAGAACCTTGGCTGTCAGTTGGTCAATCGGAACACCCCATCTAAGGTATTGGTGATAGACGATGGTGCAGGTACTTCCAACCGGCTCACTGGCAATAAAAATCGGCTGGGCTGTCTTTTCGGCATCAAGTCGGTGATGGTCGATTATCTCTACAATATTAGCTTCGTCCAGCCCGTCCACACTCTGATTTAACTCGTTGTGATCGACTAAAATAACTTTTCTTTTCGGTTTTTCAAGAAAACAACGCCTGGTAACAAATCCGATAAACTCCTGTTCGTCAAAAACAGGAAGTCCTCTGAACTCACTTTCAGCCAGCATTCTTTTAGCATCGTCAAAAAGAGCATCAACTTCGATTTTCGGCGGACTGTTTTGCAGCAGTTGATAAACCGGCAGACTCATCCTTAAAAGTCTTATAGTCTCAGCAGTATCCTCATACGATTGATAAATTATTCCGTTATAAGAGGAGTAATCGGCAGCTATCTCTTCATCTTCTTCCAACCCAGTCAGAATAATTGCCGGAATCTGTTTGCTGATAGCATACTCCAAATGTCTTTTTCTGTTTCCTATCACCAACACAGGAAGCGTCGGTAAAAGTGACTCTATCCTTTTTTTGAATCTTTCGTACTCCATTGCCCCGGTAATAATATGGGCTTCAATACACCTTGAACTGGCTTCTTTGACAAACTTACCCCTGATAACTTTTCCAAAGTTTTCGGGATAAAAGCGGTAGGTAGGGCGCTTACCGGCATTCTCTTTTAAGAAGAAGCTGGTAATTTCATCCAAGCTTAGAAGACCGCTGAACTTTCCGTTATCCAAAAGGGGGACAACCGAGGAATGGCGGTCTCTGAACAACTTTACCAAGTTAAAAATCGGATCATCGGGATGCAAATGGTTGAAGTCGGTAATAACAACATCTCTCACTTTAGCTCTGACATCTTTCACAAAAGCAGGAGCTTCTATGTTGAGTTTTTGAAACTCAATTTTGGTTGTGTCGTTTAAAGGGCCGATTCTTATGGGGATATACTCATTTTGATCATCTACAATATTTTTTAAATTGGCATAAGCCCAAGCAGAAGCAACCGAGTCTAAATCGGGATTTCGATGTCCCGTAACATATATTTTTTTCACGAACTACCTCCACCACCACTTATGTTAACTTATTGTTAAAGCATAATTCAACATAAAGAGTATGGTAGCTTTTATAATATTAAGTAATAAAAGAGTCTTAGAACTTTATCGCAAAAGATGCAACTCTGTTTAGCATTTAGCCATATGGAAAGTCGTTAAATGGGTGTGGCAACAACTGATTAAACGGATACTCCTTTTTATTTCCTTCTAAATCAAACAAAGCGATGACACTCTCTTGCGAGGTAAACTCAACCATAACCTGTAAACATAAAGCACAGGGAACTGCCAATATCTTGCTGACTACCACTAAACTCTCTATCTCGAAAGCCCCTTCAGCGGCGACTGCTGCTAAAATAGCACTCCTTTCGGCACAGATTGTTGCCCCGTAGCTGACATTTTCAACATTGCATCCGTGATAAATATTCTTTGTTTTTTTACTTACCAAAGCGGCTCCGACTTTAAATTTTGAGTAAGGGGCATAAGCGTTTTCTCTTGCTTTTAAGGCAATTTCTTTGGCTCTTAATTTCCTAATCTGATTGTTAAATCCTTCAACTGTTTCAAAAGGGAATAGCTCATCTAAAGCGGAGATAATAATGTAAGAACCTTTATCTCTAAACTCTTTTTGTATCTCTAAGGGGGCAATTGCAACACACATACGTTTTTGCTCTGTGTATTTTTTGAGTTTAGATAACTCATCAACAAAAATTAAACCGGCGTTTTTATCAATTTTTAGAACTTCTGAGAATTTTTTACTCGCAATATCCAAATCAAAATAAATTGTATCGATCATAAGGGCTGTACCACATCTAAAAGAAAACTTATCAACGATTGATAATCTCCCTCTAATGAGGCGATATCAGCCTCTAAAAACCGACTCGAATCGCTGTCACTGAAATCCATATCCCACTTAGCGTTATTACTCAGTTGCTTAAAAAAGAGGCGCATAGCACGGGTATTGCCGTCCAAGAAAGGGTGAAGAGCGTGAATTTCAGCCATATAGTAGGCTAAATCATCAACAAAGACCTCTAAGCTCTGAGCCTTGAGGTAGTTCTGTTTCTTTAGTTTGCCAAAAATATCGGCAGCTACCGAATCGATATGCTTCGGTAAACAAAAAAGGGTTCTCTTTGTTATTGAGATATTCCTCTTCTCCCCTGCAAAAGGGTAGATATCTCCAAAAAGGATTTTATGCAAATATTTCAAATGGTTAAAGTCAAAGGTAAGGCGGTTTTCCATAGTCAGTATCTGAGCCATTCTTGAAGAGACAATCTCAGTCTCTACGCTGTCTAGAAACTCTTGGTCTTTTAAACCAAAGTAATTTACATAGATATTGCTCTCGGGATAAAAGCCATCTTCAGTTGAAACTATATCATTGCCCTTTTTAAGCCCATACGACTCCAAAACCGACAATACTGCTTGGTCTCCGCTAAGATACTCATCCAAGACCAGCCTGGCCAAGTGCTCAGCCTTTTGACTGACACGATAGCCCTCTGTCTCCTGCACAAAGGTGATAAAATCAAGGTGTTTAACTATTAAACTCTCTCTCATTTTCAGTTGCTTCTCCCAATCTTAAAGCGCTAACCCAACAAGCCGGTTAACCACTTTTAAAATTTTATAAAAAGTAACAGATCAAAGTCTCTTACTTACAACACAGTTTAACTGACCTTTGCCAAGAATGGAATAAAAGAGTCTCTATTTTGGTAGCCATAAAGTAGTAAAGCTCTTCACTTAGGTCAATAGCATATCTTGAGCAACTGCCTTAGACAGGTGTATTCTCCCTCCATGAATATTCAAAAACTTTGTGTTTTTTGTGGATCATCTGTCGGAAACGGGAGCGTTTACCAAAATCTTGCAAAAGAATTTGGTGAAGCAATGGTAAAAAATAGGTTGCAGCTTATCTACGGAGGAGGCGGAATCGGACTTATGGGCATTGTTGCAGATACGGTTCGAAGGGGCAATCTCAAAGTTACCGGCATTATCCCAACAAAAATTTACGAGATGGTTAAAGCGGTAGAGAGTTTTGAAGATGAGTTGATTATTGTCGATGATATGCATCAACGCAAAGCAACAATGTATGAGAGAGCCGATGCTTTTGTCGCTTTACCGGGAGGTATTGGTACTTTGGAAGAGTTATTGGAAATTTTTTGCTGGTTTCAGTTGGGTTACCACAACAAGCCGGTGGCACTGCTGGATATCAACGGCTATTATTCGGCTCTTATAAACCTCTTTGAGCAGATGCATAGTGAAGGATTCTTAAAAAAGGAGGCTTTAGGGTCACTTATAGTGGAATCGGATGCAAATCTATTAATTGAGAGACTGAGAAAACCAGTTAGTGAACTCCCTTTAAAATTTAGCGTTTAACAGCTAGTCATTTGAACGTATCTCGTTATACTAAAGAATATGATAAGCAAAAAAAGTCTTACCAATTATCTGCTCATTGTCGTTGGATCAATAGTCACGGCTTTCGGTGTCGGTGGATTTATTACCCCTGCAAAGTTGGCCGGCGGTGGTGTCAGCGGACTGGCAGTCGTATTGTACCACACCGTCGGCTTAGAGGTGGGGACAGCCATCTTTGTTCTCAGCCTCCCCCTCTTTTTAATTGGGATTAAAATTTTTGGTTTCAAATATGGGATTACCTCTTTCATTGGAACCCTGCTACTCTCATTTTTTACATTTTTAGTCGGTAAGATTTTTGGATTTGGGGGATTTTTAGAGTATAAAGAGTCAATGGATGTCCTTTTGTCGGCACTCTTTGGAGGTTTCCTGCAAGGCTTTGGGATTGGGTTGGTAATGAAGGGAGGTGCCAATACAGGCGGTACCGATATTGCTGCCCAAATCCTAAGTAAATATACCCCGCTGTCGGTTGGAACAAGCCTTTTTATTGTGGATGGGTTGGTAATTACAGTGGGAGGGTTAGCTTTCGGGCTGTTAAGTGCCCTCTTTGCAACAATAACGCTGTATGTA
>JBAYOE010000064.1:0-7606 GCA_041678405.1 Sphaerochaetaceae bacterium
AAAGGGGGTTTCCCCACAGTTGTCCCGTAACACTGAAAGCATCCGGGGGGACACCGCTGGAGACTTTTAAATGTCCTTCTTTGTCAAGTTTTAACAGGTCCTGATTAGCCCAGGCATCGGCACTGTCATGAGCCACAAAAATCGGCAGATCCCCGACTATGGCAACCCCTTTTTTGTTGGCATAAGCTTTCAGTTCATGCCACTGATTATGAAAAAAGAACTGTAAAACTTTGTAAACCTCTACCTCTAAAAACTGCTCTTTTTTCCAATCCTCTAATGCTGTCTTATCTCTTTTAGCTAAATTTTTATCCCAGACTAAAAACCACCTTGAATCTTGGTAGTGTTCGCTCACACTTTGAAACAGAGCGTAATCTTCCAACCAGTGAGACTGTTCTGCGCAAAACCTCTCATAAAGTTTTCGATCTTTGTCCAAAGCATTTTTAATAAAAGAGTTTGCCGCTTTTACCAATAGTGGGTACTTATAATTCGCAACACTCTCAAAATCGACTTTTGAGGTGTTTGGTAAAAGCTCTTGTTCTATTTGTTCGAGAGACAGATACTTTTTATCGGCTAGGAAATCTAAGTTTATTAAAAGTTCATTGCCGGCAAAAGAAGAGCGACTGGCATAAGGGGAGTTACCAAAGCCGACTGGACCTAGAGGCAAAATTTGCCACAAGCCAACTTTGGTATCGGCTAAAAAATCGACAAATCGATAGCTGTTTTTACCTAAATCGCCTATTCCATCTCCACCGCTTAAGCTGGTAGGATGTAATAAAATACCTGCAAAACGGATCTTTTTACCCATTGGGAAAATATAGATTAAAAAGAGGGTTTTTACCACACCTTGTTCATAGTCTTTTTTTCAGCTATAATCGGTGCCATGTCATTAGCAGAAAACAACCGATTGTTTACAGTCGGCGAACATGTTGTTTATCCTCTCCAAGGAGTGGGTATTGTCAAAATAGTTGAAGAAAAAACCCTAAGAGGACAAACTCGTCTCTACTATGAAATATTTTTAGAAATTTCTGATATGACAGTAATGGTTCCAATCGACAAAACCGAAGAGTTGGGTATCAGGGCCATTGTTCCACAAAGTGAAGCCCTTGAAGCAATCGATAACATCTCTAATAAATTAGAGCAAGTACCGGTCGATTGGAAAGCCCGTTATCAGATGAGTATCGACTATTTAAAAGAGGGCTCAATTGCCTCGATTGCCAAAGTTGTTCAGATTCTCTACCACCGCAGTAAAATAAAAGAGCTTCCGGTACAAGAGCGTAAATTGTACGATAATGCTCTCAGAATTCTTATTGATGAATCGGCGCTCTCCTTAGAGAGGCCTAAAGAGGAAATCGAAGCGCTTATCTTTAGTAAACTTGAAAGAGATCCTCCCGAAAAGCGAGAAGAGTAATGAGCTTTCCCTCCCATGCTGTAATAATTACTGCAGCTGGCAACAGTAATCGCTTTAATTTCCCAGATAACAATTCGATTAAAAAAAAGGAGTTTCTCCTTTTAGATGACCGCAGTGTTTTATACAACGCAACTCTCCCGTTTACCAATATTCCCTCTTTAAGTGGAATTGTCGTAACTTACAGTCCATCTTTGTTGGATGAGACTCAAGCTGCGCTTGATAACTTAACTTACACACTAAGTATCCCTATCTTGTTTGTAGAGGGGGGTGACACCCGTCAGGAATCGGTTCATTTAGGCCTTGAGGCAATTGCAAAAGAGAACTGGGGTGTCGAATATGTCCTTATTCATGACGGTGCCAGACCTTGGATAGATGAAAACACCATTATTTCGACTTTGGCTACCGCAACTGTTTTTGGGGGTTCTGCCCCTATCTTACAGATAAATGATGCAATCAAAAAAACAGACGGTGAAAGAGAACTGGTTGAACACCTTGATCGGACAAATATGGTTACGGTTCAGACTCCCCAGGGTTTTAAATTTCCTCAGATTCTAGAGGCTCACCGCAAAGCCGCCTTAACCGGTAAATCCTATGTTGATGATACTGAAATCTTTACCGATTACGGAGGGAGAGTTGGAGTGTGTCTCGGTTCTTTAAAAAACCGTAAAATCACAAGAGAAGAAGATTTAGAGGGTCTTTTATGATTAGGATAGGAAGCGGTTGGGATATTCACCCTATGATTGAAAACAGACGCCTCCTATTGGGAGGAGTTGAGATACCCCACCATTTAGGCGAAGCCGGTCACTCTGATGCAGATGTCCTTTTGCATGCTCTGATAGATGCCCTTTTAGGCTCTCTGGCTTTAGGTGATATCGGAACTTATTTCCCATCAGAAGATGATAAATGGCTCGAGATTTCAAGCAAATATCTTTTAAAAGAGACTTTAAAACTAATAGCAGGTTATAAAATAGGGAACATCGATTGCACTGTTATTTTACAGGAACCAAAACTAAAGGCCCATATTTCTAAAATACGGGCCTCAATTGCCTCTTTGTGTAACATCTCTGTCGAGAAAGTTTCGGTTAAAGCTAAAACTGCCGACAATCTTCTTGGCCAAGTGGGCGAAGGGAGAGCAGTGATTGCCCAGGCGTCGGTTCTTCTATTCGCTGATTAACATTGTTTTTGGATCCAATGTTACTCTCATAAGTTTCGGTTCAACAACAGGGCCCTGTTTTACAAGAGTCATTATAACCTTATCCATGGCTTCATTGTATTTTAGCCCTATCAGAACATCAATCAAATCGACATACTTAATAATTGAAGAGGGTACTCCGTTCTCATCGAATGTCACATCAGGGCGGACAGGAGAGACAGAAAACCAAGCTTCAAGACGTAAATCTTGGGCAAATTGTTTTATTTTTTTAACATCTTCTTCGGTAGCCATTGTCAGTTTGTACCCATCAAACATAACAGCATCTGCATTGAATGAACCCTGTTTGATGAGAGTCTCTAAACTTGAGAGAACCTTATCGATGGGAATGTTGTCTTGACTGAAATTCATAACAACTCTGTTTGCTAAAATCCCATTATAAATAGCAGTGGCATCTTCTAATGAGCGCCCGTCTGAAATTTGTCTGAATACTTCCTTATACCAATTTATGACATGTTCTACGTTTCCCGAAAAAGAGACGTGAATTATGTGTTCATTTCTAAAAAGTTTATCGGTGGCTAAATGGACAAGACAGGCGGTTTTCCCGATTCCGTGCCGGGAAACCAAAACCCCTAAGTTCCCTTTACCCAATCCTCCGTTTAACGATTCATCAAAAGCCCTTAACGGACTTAAAGCATTTAACTTTTCTATTTCCATCCTCTACTACCTCCAAGAAATTGTCCTAAGAGCAGTATAACACGCTTTAGGTAGCTACAAAACTCTCTCTTTTCTTACTTTTGTTCCTTCTTCTTTTTCTCAAGGTACTCAGCTTTCAACTGTTCAGCAATACTTTGAGGAACCCGGTTGTATTTTGCCAATTCCATAGTGTATTCTGCCTTTCCCTGAGTCAGAGAGCGTAAAACCGTAGAGTAGCCAAACATTTCAGAGAGGGGAACTTCGGCTTCAACCGTACAGTTGGTACCGTCTTCGCTGGAGCTGACAATAACACCTCTTCTTTGGTTTATGCTTCCAAAGATATTTCCCTGGAACTCGGTTGGGCCCTCAACGGCTACTTTCATAATAGGCTCTAAGATTATTGGTTTGGCTTTATCGTAGACTTCCCTAAAAGCCCCCAAAGCAGCAGCCTGGAAAGCCATGTCGGAAGAATCAACCGGGTGAAAAGAGCCATCGTTTATAACAGCCCGTACTTCCACAATGGGAAAGCCCAACTGAGTCCCTTTCTGGATTGCCGTCTGAAAACCCTTATCGCAAGAGGGGATATATTCTGTAGGAATAACTCCACCTTTAATCTGGTTCACAAACTCGTAATCTTTCTCATCCTCATTACTTTTTAACGGCTCTATATAACCGGCTACCCGGGCAAACTGTCCCGATCCTCCGGTCTGCTTTTTGTGAGTATAATTGAAATCGGCCCTTTGACTGATTGATTCACGATAGGCAACCTGAGGTTGGTCGGTCTGGACAATGGCTTTGTATTCCCGCCTCATCCGTTCAACATAAACTTCTAAGTGAAGCTCTCCCATTCCCTGAATAATTGTCTGGTTAGATTCACTGTCAACATACGTAGTGAATGTAGGATCCTCTTTAGTAAATCGGTTAAGAGCTTTAGCCATGTTATCGGACGATTTTTTATCAGCAGGATTTAGGGCTAAACTTATAACTGGTTTGGGGACATACATACTTGTCATTGAGTAGTTTAGTGAGGGGTGACAGAAAGTATCTCCCGAAGCACATTCAATGCCAAAAAGAGCCGCAATACTGCCGCTGCCTGCCTCATTGATGTCTTCCATTGAGGAAGCGTGCATCCGTACAAGCCGTCCTACTTTAAATTTTCTCCGGTTGCGGCTGTTGTAAAGCTCATCCCCTTTTTTTATTTTTCCCTGGAATACTCTTATGTAGGTCAGTTGTCCGTACTGTCCGTCTTCCAATTTAAAACCCAAAACAACAGCAGGTGCGTTGTCATCCGATTTTAAAACAACACTCTCTTCGTTGTTGTTTAAATCCAAAGCGGTGTTTACTACCTCCGATGGGTCGGGTAGATAGTTTACCACAGCATCAAGCAATGGCTGAATGCCCTTGTTTTTATAGGCGGAACCCATGAAAACCGGAACAAGCTGCAAAGCGACAGTCCCTTTACGGACAGCTTTGTGAATCAGTTCTTCTGTGACACTCTCTTCCAACATAGCCTCCATCAGTTCATCGCTGACTAAAGAGACTGTATCAAGCATCTCGGTTCTTTTTTCGGTAGCCTCTTTAAGAAGGTGGCTCGGAATCTCCTCTTCTCTAATAATATCACCGCTAAGACCGTCAAAATAGAGAGCTTTCATTTTCACTAAATCGACAACACCTTCCAATTTGTCCTCTAAGCCAATCGGGATTTGCATTAAAACAGCATTTAAATCCAGCTTCTCAATCAGTTGCGCTTTAACTTTGTAGGGGTTTGCACCGGTTCGGTCACATTTGTTTACAAATGCAATACGGGGTACGTGGTACCTTTTCATCTGCCTGTCGACTGTAATGGATTGGCTTTGAACACCGGCAACCGAACAGAGAACTAAAATCGCCCCATCTAAAACCCTCAAAGAACGCTCCACTTCAATTGTAAAATCGACGTGTCCCGGGGTATCTATAACATTAATGGGGTGATTTTTCCAATTTACATGGGTAGCTGCGCTGGCTATGGTTATCCCCCGCTCTCTCTCCAATTCCATAGAGTCCATTGTTGCTCCCACTCCGTCTTTTCCCCGAACTTCGTGGATTGTGTGGATTCGATTGGAGTAGTATAAAATGCGCTCCGACAGGGTTGTTTTTCCCGAATCGATATGGGCGCTTATTCCTATATTCCTCAGTTTTAAAATATCACTCATCAGTGTTTCCTCTTCCGTTATCAATAAATATCTGCCCCAAAAGCTTGTGGCAGACAGTGCGTTTTCAATTATCGTGGATTCCAACATCCCCTTTAAGGCGTAAATAAACCAACAAGGATTGGAGGTGTAGATACCTTTTGACGCGTACCGCACGGATTCTAATATATTATATTACTTTATTCAATCCTTTCCAATTCAAATAATTGAGCGTGGAAAATCCCAATAAAATCTGCTAATCTCTAAGACATGGAAACAATATTTACAAAGATAATTAACAATGAAATCCCTTCGGTACAGCTTTACAACGATGAGAAAGTCATTGTCATCCTTGATATCGCACCGACTGCTAAAGGACACACTCTGGTAATCTCAAAAACCCCTTATCCAAGCATTACCGATTGCCCCGATGATCAGTTGGCCCATCTGATGAAAATCGTCAAAAAAGTTGCCTCTGTTTTAAGAGAAAAACTTAAAGCAGATGCCGTTAATGTAGTGATTAACGACGGCCCTGCCGCCGGTCAAGAAATTGCCCATCTGCACATCCACGTAATTCCCCGTTATTTTAACGACCATAAAAAGCTGACTCTCCCCAAGGAGAAATACAACGAAGGTGAAATCGAAACTTTAGGAAAATTGCTAAGTTTTATTTAGCTTGCTCTCCGCATTACTCGTTGGTAAACTACCATTTATGAGAAGGTGTTATTTTTGTAAAACCGAAGTGGATCCTCTGCTGACAATCGGCTATCAGAGTAACTGCTCTAACTGTGGCAGGAGTCTCAAAATATGTCTGAATTGTAAGTTTTACAGCCCTTCTGCCTACCACGAATGTTTAGAGGGTGTTGAGGAACGGGTAGCCAACAAAGACCTTCCCAATTACTGCGAATTCTTTGTCATGAAGAACTACGGTACCAAAGACGAACAAGACAACGAAGCCAATAAAGCCCGCTCTGCTTTTCTTGCCCTCTTTAACGATGAATAAAGGAGAGTCTATAATGCTTAAAATCGGTTCAAAAGCTCCCGATATCGCCTTATTTAACGATCAAGGTGAAAAGGTTTTTCTCAGCTCTTATGAAGGGTCTTATCTGGTATTGTATACTTACCCAAGAAACAATACCCCGGGGTGTACTCAGGAAGCCTGCTCATTTCGAGATAACAGCAGTGCCATAACAGCTCTTGGAGCTAAAGTTGTCGGCATAAGTACCGATACCGTTGCCTCTCACAAACAGTTCAAAGAAAAATATAATCTCAATTTCACCCTATTGGCCGATGAGAATCATAAAATGCTTGAAGCTCTCGGTGCTTGGGGAGAAAAAATCAGCTTTGGCAAGAAACGGATGGGGACGATAAGAATGACATTCCTTTTTGACAAAGAGGGTATTCTGATTAAAGTGTGGCCAAAAGTTTCGCCCAAAGAGCACGGTCTTGAGATAGCAGACTATTTAAAAGAGCTCTGATTTACATTATTAAGTCTAAATCAATTTCACAGGCTACCGTTGGCATCCCTATTGTCCACTTTTCAAGAACCGCAGGGTTAACTTCGCCAAATATCCCTACCTCTTTATAGTTGTAAATTATATGGGCACACCGCCCTTCGATAAAGCGGGTATCGACAGCCTCTTTCAGTTTGTACTCCCGGTTTAAAAAGTAAAACAGGGTTGCCACCTGGCTGTTGAGTTGGTTAAATCCCATCTCCTGAGCAGATGCCAAAAAGCCCAAACAGTTTCGAGTCGTAGTTCCGGAGTTTTCGCTCTCATCGATAAAAGCGACTTTACCAATTTCAAAGATCTGATGGGGATAAACGGCATGGGCACTGACACTTTCGCTCTCCAAAAGGGAAGGAATTATAGAAGGTCGGACATATGCGTAATTTTCACTCATCGGATTGGCAATCTCAATGTAGTATTTTCCGTCAACTAACATGTTATCGATGTACTCTTTTTTAGAACCCAGATAGTTGTACATCATCTCCTGAAAGCCCAAACCGACCATAATATCTTTAGCTTTACGGGCAAAGGTTTCACTGTCGGTAAGACGTCCTATCGTTGAATCGCTGGGCATCTGTGGTTCAAAGTTACCCATTCCGTGTCCAATCATCACATCTTCAATTACATCAACTTCGTGTAAAAAGTCGTTGCGGTACTGGGGAACTGTTATTGTTAC
>JBAYOE010000065.1:0-7575 GCA_041678405.1 Sphaerochaetaceae bacterium
AGACAAAGATGGCAATTTAGTTACGGATGAGTCTGAAGCTTACTGGAAAGTTGCTAAAAGATTTGACGATCAAAGTGCAATTATGCTGATTGTTCGCTTTCAGCTTTAGAGAGTTCTTCCGACACTTTTTAAAAGAGAATCTTTTGTAATCTCGACAACAAACAATCGTCCGTGGGGACATACGGGGCGCTCCAACTCAAAAACCTTTTTAATTAAGTGTTCGGCAGTTGTCGTATCGATATTATCGCCGTCTTTTATTGCATCATGGCATGCTATTGAAGAGTAGAGTCGCTTTTCAAGTTCCGACAAATCGGTTACGGCAGTTGAACTGATAAAATCGACAACTTCAGACTCAATGGATTTCCAAAGAGCAGGGATAGTTGTAAGTTCCCACTCCAACTCACCGATTCGCTTTAAATCCAAACCGTATGAGTTATACCAAAGGCTGTTTTTCTGAAGAAAATCATCTACAGACCGCTCCACTTCGAAACTGATTGGAACCATGAGTAACTGTATTCCCCCGTCACTTCTTATTTGGTCATAAAGAATTCTCTCATGGGCGGCATGTTGGTCAATTAAAAAAAGACTCTCATTTTTTTCAACAATCAAAAAGAGGTTAAAGATTTGCCCTAAGTATTTAAAACCTAAACCAACAGCCTCTTTTGTTTCAATGATACTCTCTTTTTTGGCCAAAATTTGACGTGCTTTCTCAAACCAAGAATCATCTTTTGGTTTATCGCTATCTTTAGAAAAAAGAGGTTTTTGGTCGCTTATTTTTAAATAATCGGGAAAAGAAGTTCTTCGATTCTTATCTGTTGACTTCTCCACAGAAAAAGAGGGGTAGCTGGTTTTTAGGTTTTCTCTGACCATTGCCACTACCTGGTGATGGATTTCTGCCTTGTTTCTTAAACGAACCTCTTTTTTTGTCGGATGGATATTAAAGTCGACCAATTCTGCTTTGACATCGATAAAAAGGTAACAATAGGGGAAAGCCCCGCCGGGAAGAGTTTGACCGTAGCCGTATGTGATTGCCTGAACCATTGAGTACTCGTCAACGGGTCTTTTGTTAACGTAAATTCTTATATGGCTTCGATCAGTTCGGTAACTGCCACCGCTGCTGGCAATGGCATATAGTGAGAAATCTTGTCCGCTATAATTCATCTCGATTAACTCACTGTCGACAACATTTTTATCGGTTTTAAGGATATCCAGCAGCCGTTCTTTGGATTTTGTTTTTGGTAAATCAAGGCGCAGCTTTTCTTGGTCATACAGCCTAAAAGAGATTTCAGGAAAAGCAATCGCTTTCTCAATTAGGATGTTTCTGCACATGTTGAACTCAGTTGAACTTCGTTTCAAAAAAAGGAGTCTACCCGGAATTTGGGCAAAGAGATTTTCAACGTCTATTTTTGTCCCTTTGTTAATACCTGTTGGTAACAACTCTTTTTCAACACCGTTGTCGATAATAAATGTTGTATTATTGCTCGAAAGGGTAACTTTGGCACTGCTGGCTATGCTGTAAAGAGCTTCCCCTCTGAAACCCATCGTACTGAGATTTTGCAAATCTTCCAAACTGGTTACCTTACTTGTTGCATGTGATTTAAAAACCAGCGGCAGATCCTCTTGATCGATACCGATGCCATCGTCTATCACAGTTATTCGTTCGATTCCTCCGCCGACAAGGATAACGGTTATCTGATTAGATCCGGCATCCAAAGAATTATCTATAAGTTCTCTGACAACAGAAGAGGGGCGTTCTATAACTTCGCCGGCTGCTATTCTTTGGGCAACCAGAGGATCGAGCAATCTTATTTTATTTGGTTTAGCCATAATCATCCTTTCTTAAAGCAACCGCCCCTCAGTTGAGGGGCGGGATGTAAAAGGGTTGTGCTCGGTCTAAAACACATTAATCTTAGCACCTAAAGTAAGTGCCAGACTTGTATCGTCTACATCATAACTGTTATAGGTATTATTCGTCAAGCTAGAATTTGCATAAGTTGAAATCATTGTTGTAAAAGTAATCGGGCCCTGTCTGAAACCGACCGATGCTCCAAAAGAACTGTCATTATTTAAAGCAAAACTCTTGACCCGGCTGACAAGCGATCCTGATCCGCTGATGAGATTTTTTATAGAACCAATAAATTTATTGCGGTTATAGCTAAGAGTTAAATCAAACCAGTTGAATTTAATTTTGGCATCCAAATTCAGCAAACCATCATCCAACTGAGGAATAAAGCTATTGTTAAGGTCTAAAGTATAGTTGGCACTTAAGTCAAATTTGTTTGAGTTGAAGCCGAATGTGGTTCCGACACTGTAGGTTTTGCCTACTGAAGCTGTTGGATCAAATGCATCGTCTATTGCATCTTCAATGCTGTCGCTGCGTTCTCTGTCATAGAAAGAGTTGAACATACCGTAAGAGAGAGCTCCGTCGGCCAGTGCTGCCTCAAAGTCTAAACAAAACTTACCGAATGTGAAGTTCAAATTTGCACTTACAATGAAGTTTTCAAATTTCTCTAATACACTACCGGTGTCGCCAAATAACAGCTGCTTAAAGCCGTTATCGTAACCAAGAGAGGCAGCTACGGTTGTCTGCAGTGCAATCTTTGCTTTTTCTGAGTTAACAATCGGTAATTTTAAATCTAGGGCAGGAACCATGAATATTCTGCTGTTATCGGCAAGTTCTAAATTACCCAAAGCAGAAATGCCCAGCTCCATTCTGTATTTCTTAAACGGAGCAAAGCCGACTCTGAATCCGCCTAGCTGCAACTTTGTCATATCGTTGACAAAAATTTGTGCTTTAACGACATCAGTATCGATAAAAGCGCTCAGAGCTTTTGTTTCAACCATGCTTTGGTTATTAAGTGATACGAGATTCTTTACAAGTGGACCGAAGTTAAAGGTTTGGTTGCCGCCGTAGTTCA
Organism: Sphaerochaetaceae bacterium; assembly: GCA_041678405.1. Classification (GTDB taxonomy): domain Bacteria; phylum Spirochaetota; class Spirochaetia; order Sphaerochaetales; family Sphaerochaetaceae; genus JBAYOE01. The sequence goes on from JBAYOE010000065.1 coordinate 2,919, forward strand.
ATCTGAATTTATCACCTTCAGTTCCGATGTTTACATAATCTATTAAACTAAATACATCGGTTGCTATATCATAAGCAATCCCCAATGCTCCGGAGGAGGCAGTTCCAAAATCAAAAGAGTCATTATTGCCGCTGATAAAATCTAAATCATACAGCCCGAGTGTGAATCTTGGTCCTATACCGATTGCAAACTTTTCGCCTTTGGAGAGTTCGACAGTAGGTTTCAGACTCAGATAGTTATTGTCAATTCCAGAAGCAAAGAAGAGTCTTGTGTAAGCAGAGTCCAAAGAGGCACCGATTTTTAACTTATCGTCGGTCTTTATTTTACCAAAGAGGTTTTGCTGTTCTTTGGGATCAAGAGCCGATATGTTTTTACCAACCGCCACAGAAGCTGAGAGGTTGATTCTCGGCTTTTTATCAACAACCGCTACTTCTCCGTTTAGTCGGTAGATGCCTTTTTTATAGGTGAGAGAAAGATACGGTTGGGCATCATCGCCGTCATAGATGAATGTTTTTAGATTACTTAAGATATTAGAGGCCGATGAGGTGAAAAGGGTTTTTGCCGCTGAAATTAAACCGACTCTTCTAAATCCCAGAGCTGCTTCAAAGCTGTTTCCGTTATAGCCGCCTTGAACTGCAAATCGGTCACCAGTAGTTGTAGTGCCTTTAATATTTATGAAATCGGTGAAATCTTTGTTTACTGGAACGTAATAGGAGCCCTCTAATCCAAGTTTCTGATTGTTGTAAGCTGTCTCGACACCAAATTGGTAGTGAAGGCCATCTCCAGTATCAATCATATCGGTACCGCTGTAATTTGTTGAGTTTAAAGAACCTAAAGAGAGCAGGTTATCCGCATGTGTTCTGTTTTGGGCTGCTGCAATGAGACGTAAATTCCAATTTAAGGTTCTTATATCTAAACCGCCTGCAGCCAAGAAGTTTGGAAACATCTCAAAAAGGCTTGTTTGATCTTTATCAAAAAGGTCTTTAATTGTGAAATCGGAAATACCAATTCTTGTAGCAATACCGCCGAACAACTCTAAGCCCAGTTTACGTTCATTTTTTATTCTCCAAATAAAATCCAAAGCGGGGTATAAAACATTCTCAGATCCTAAATCGGATTGAATCAAAGAAGAGAGGCCAAACTCAAAAGCTCCTTTTGGATTAATGGAAACTCTTAATCCTCCCGTTTGCGTTTCATTACCTATCCACTGGTCAAAGTAGAGATTATCGAAAAATGTCTCCAATCCAATGAGACCTATCTTTGCAGAGAGGTAGAATCCTAATTTTTCTTCGTAAGGACCTGAAGCGACATTTAAAGAGTCTACAATTAATCGGTTGCCGAAACTGATCGGTGTCACTCCGTCGGCTAAAAGGAACAAGGAATCGTCCTTTTCTCCGTAGCGGACAAAATCGATGAATCTCAGGGTGGAACTCAACAACTTCATAGTACTGGAAGTATCGAGTTTTGAAGAGAAACTATAAGTAGAAGGACTTAATAGAGAACCGTCTGTCAAAAAATATCCCTGCAAGCCCAATGCAAAGTTTTTGTAAGAGATGAAAGGATTGAGACTAAATCCTACAAGCGGGTTTTTGCCTAAGTTGAATGTATCACGAGTCAAATTAAATGTTGCCGATACTCCCCAGTCTAATCCACCTTCAGTAGTTGTTTCTTGGGCACTAATAATGCCAAGAGGCTGTTTTATTGTGATAGCATCGTCTGTTTTAACTGCAACCTCAACTTCTTTTGGTTCAACTACTTCAATAACTTTGGTCTCTGGAACTTCAACTTTTTCTTTTTCAACCACTGCTTCTTTTGGTAAAAGAGCTAAATAGTGGCTGTTCTGTTGATCTATAAAAGAGGTAATTTCATCATCATAAGGGACATTTAAAATCCCAAAAGCTTGAGCTAATGTACTTGCAGAAGGATCTTTAACCTCACTTGCTCTGATTTGAACCGGATAAAGGGCCACTGCTTCATTATCTTCAACCCTAACTTCAACAATCCCGACACTTTCAAGTTTTGCCAAAGACTTAACAATCAGAGTTCCGTTAATAACTTTACCAGCAGGACCGATGTTGGCGTTTGAGCCGTCAACAATCAAATCAATATTTTTCAAAGATTGGGCAATCGTCTCACTCATAGTTGGATTTTCAAAACCAAAGTTGCCCAACAAAATTATAAAATCACTTTTGGAAGCCACTTCATCGACTAAAGTTTGTCCCTGATTTAACAGAGATTCGGTTAACTCAAAGCCATGGGCGAAAGAGGCTCCGATAACTCCGACTTTATAAGAATTAAAATCGTAGATGCGGTACGGCTCAAAAATGAAGTTTCCGTTCTCATCAATTACGTTGGCACCAAGTACCGCTAAGTTTGAGTAGCGGCTTGCCATATCAGCCATCTCTTTAAGATAAGAAAGACCGTAACTGTAATCGGTGGCAGAGGGGGTAACGGCGTCATAACCAACAGCATCTAACAGATAACCCATAGGCTCACCTTTAAATGCCTCGACGACCTCTGTTCCGCCTAAGGAATTTCCGGTATCTAAAATAACGGTATTGGGTAGATACCCTTTAGCCCACTTATAGAGAGTCGAAAGTTGTTCAAAACCGATTCCGTCTCCCCGCATTTGACCTAGAATGTCACCGGTATGAATAACATAAAAATTAAATACCTCTTTCTCTTTTTCTACAATCGGCTCTTCAATTTTAACAGGTTCTTTTGCGACGGCAACCTCCTGCTCAACAAAAACGGTAGCAGGTACTTTAACGGTTATCTCTTCAACGGGCTTTTCGCTGATAAGAGTTTTTGCCTGAGCCTCTTCACGGCTGATTGAGAGAGCCCGGTAACTTTGTTGGCTAAGCTGTTTCTGATTTTTAAAAGGGTCAGCCATATTTAAGTAGTAAAACGGCTTAACATCGGTGGTTTCGCGGGTTATGGCATTTGTAGCTCTTACAACTGCGCCAAGGTTGAAGATCAGTTCAGAAGCGTCACTTGTAATAAATATCTCACCCGGTCCGCTGACATTATATATTCCGATTGGAGTTGAAACCTCTAAATCACCGCTGAAAGGTCTTTCAAGTAAAAAGGAGGCAGAACCACCAACTAAATAGTAGGAGGGCTTATTAGAAGCGGTTCTTCCGATTGTCAGCAGGGACTCCTTCTGAAGTACAATAGTGCTAAAGGGACCTTTTACAGTAATCGGCTCATTAGTGGTAACGAGAATGTAGCCCTCTTTTAACTGAATAGGCTTGCCGTTTTGAGCTAAATGCTCTCCTTTCTCGTTAAACTGAAAGAATTGGCTAACTTGGTCATTTACCACATGCAAATAGTTATAAGAGCCCCCCTCAGTTGTATCTACTGAGTTGGCAAACGCAGGGGTAATGAAGACCAAAACCACCATTACTGCTATTATTATTTTTTTCACGACAATTATCCTCTCTAATTTCTCTCTCTACATTATAGCAAAACAATCCACACGGCAACCATTTCAATCTTTAATTTCATTTGGTCTGGGTATTTGGTAAGAGAAATGGTGTGCGTCATAAATATGAAAAAGCCCATTTTTATCGATTTTGACCAACTCTTTAACAATCGGTTTCAACCGACTCCTGATATTTGTCTCATCAAACGGACAAACGGGCTTTACTACAGGCAGGTTGTAATTTCTGCAAATATTCTCAATTTTCTGTTCAGGTGTCTCAATCAGAGGACGTATAATGTGGAGTTTCCCTCCAAAAAATTCCTGAATGGGGAGCATAGTAGAAAAAGTCGCTCTGCTGACCAAGTTTAACAGAGTTGTCTCAACTAAATCATTGAGATGGTGACCCGTTGCGATAAGCGTAATTGAATTGTCTGAAGCATAATCAAACAAAATACGTCTTCTGTTTCTTGAACAAAGGTAACAGTTAAACTCTCCGTTAAAGCTGGTGGGATTCAGTTTTTCATCGACGATGGTTAAAGGAATATTTAAATCATTGAAATAGAGGTGCAACAGCTGTTGCTCTTTTTCACCGATTGGGTGTTCCACCCAATTAATCATCAGTGCCTCTAGATTATATTTAATCGGCAGCCACCTGAGTCTCACAGAAAGGGCCAATGCTAAAGCAAGTGAATCTTTTCCCCCGGATACACTTAAGAGAACCTTCTCTTTATCTTTTATCATTTGGTGGTTGTTTATTGTTTTGCCGACCGATTTAATGAAACGCATTAATGACGGGGGAGTTTGGTTAGCTGTTGCTGCACTCCACGCTCTTTTATCTTCCATAGGCAGAAAGCACCTCGTTAAGTAACGGTTGAACTTTGGCCGAATCGACCTCATTTGGGAGAAACAGGCGTCCTTTACGGAGACTGCAGACAAAAGTTGCAACTACCTCTTTTGTAAAAAGGGTGTTGACTTCATTGAATGGTTTTAAAGAACCGTCACTGTCTAAAATGGGTATATCTGCTTCAAAGGAGATTTTTTCGGGAATGTCGAGTATTACTTCACTGTAGTTAAGATTTGGATAGTAAGGTATCAACGTCTTTAAAAGAATTAATTCAAGTTCGGTTTTTGTTTTGTTATCGATCTCTTTAAACGAGGCTAAATCAAATGTCTGTTTTAAAGAGAGAAGTTTGTTATCCCTCACCTTGGTAAACAAAATTTCAGGCAAAGTGC
>JBAYOE010000066.1:0-7556 GCA_041678405.1 Sphaerochaetaceae bacterium
GAAGAACGTTGATGTTTTAATTGAAGAGAATATTATAAAATCAATTAAACCTACCGGTATTCTGAAACCAAACGGGAATACAAAAGTAATAGACTGTAGCTCTTTGGTAATGGTCCCAGGTTTTATAAACACCCACCACCATTTTTATCAAACACTGACAAGAAACCACCCCGCAGTTCAAAATGCGGAGTTGTTTGATTGGCTGAAGTTTCTCTACGACGTTTGGAAATATGTCGATGCCGATGCTATTTATTACTCCTCGCTTTTGGCAATGGGGGAGTTGTTAAAAACAGGCTGTACCACAACAACCGACCACCACTACATCTATCCTCAACATGTAAGTGAGGATTTAATGGCAATCCAATTTGAGGCAGCCCACAGACTTGGAATCAGATTTTCACCTACCAGAGGTTCAATGTCATTAAGCAGAAAAGACGGAGGACTTCCCCCCGATTCGGTTGTTCAAACCCATGATCAAATTCTCTATGACAGCGAAAGGGTTATTAAAAAATTTCACGATGATTCCCCTTTCTCTATGCAAAAAATAGTCCTAGCCCCCTGCAGTCCTTTCAGCGTAACAAAAGAGTTGATGAGAGACAGTGCCCGTTTGGCCCGTAAACACAATGTTAGACTCCATACCCATTTAGCCGAAACAAAAGATGAAAACGAGTTCTGTTTAGAGATGTACGGGTTGCGGCCTTTGGCCTTAATGCAAGAGACCGAATTTATCGGCGAAGATGTTTTTTATGCCCATGGAATTCACTTCAATGATTCGGAGTTGGAAATCCTAAAGGAGACAAAATCTCACATTGTCCACTGTCCCTCGTCGAATATGAGGCTGGGATCGGGAATATGTAAGGTTGTACAGATGATTGAAAAGAAAATTAATGTCGGCTTAGGTGTGGACGGCTCTGCTTCAAACGACAGTTCAGATATGTTGGGAGAACTGAGAAATGCCCTTTTGTTACAGCGGGTTCTTAACGGAGGGGCCGCAATAAAAACTGCCGATGTTTATGCAATGGCAACCGAAAACGGCGCTAAAATATTAAACTGGGATAAAATAGGGCAACTGAAAGAGGGCTATGCAGCCGATGCGGCTCTATTTGATATAAATAAAATCTCCTACGGAGGTTCATTGTCTGACCCTGTGGCTGCTCTTATTTATTGCGGAACAGACCACAACAGCCAATATACGTTAGTTAACGGTAAAATTGTTGTCGACAAAGGAGTGCTGGTTGGCTTTGACGAACAAGAGCTGACAGCCAAAGCCAACGCCATAAGTAACGATATGCTTACTAAAAGTAAGCTGAAGGAGGAGGTATGATTGGCGAATACATAAGGGTGAGTTCGGCTCAAGAAGGGCTGCAAGAACTCCACAAAGAGGGAGCTAAGACCTCTTTTTTAGCCGGTGGAACCGAGATTATGAGATTAGGTTCAACAGTTGACTGTTCAAAAGTTGTCTCTTTGAGAGACCTTAACTTGGACGGTATTTTCGAAAAAAACAAAGCCGTCCATATCGGCTCAACAGTAACATTTCAAAAAGCTTTGGAAAATCCGATTATCCCCCCTTACTTAAAAGAGGCTTTGCGCTACTGTGCCTCCCTGCAAAAAAGAAATATGGCAACGATTGGGGGAAATATCGCTTTGGGCAGAGACGATTCATACTTAATGGCAACTCTGATAGCCGCTAAAGCCCGCCTTGTTTTAGCCGATATCTCCAAAGACGGTTTGTATTCCGAAGAGAATATTCCCATCAGAGAGTACCACTCTTTCAAAGACCATTTTTCGGGAAGCTTAATATTGGAAATTGTTTTGAATAAGATCGGCCGTTATGTGGTTTCTGAGCGCTTCAGCAAAACAGAGCACGGTAACGCAGCCGTTACACTCTCTTTCGGTGCCGATATCTCTAACAATGAAATTCATGATGTCAGAATAGCTGCCGCCGTTAAAGGCAGTGGACTGTTACGGTTGCAGGAAGTTGAAGCATTAATCGGCGAGAGCAAAAAAGTAAATAAAGACGATTTAGCGGCTCTGGCTACAAACAACATAGCCTTTGTCGACGATATAAGCGGAAGTGCCTCTTACAAAAAATATATTCTGGGAACAACGGTTGCCAAATTTTACAACGACTGCCTGCAAGCAATCGAAAAAGGGGGCAAATGATGATATTAAGGTGCGTAATAAACAATAAAGAGAGAGTGACCGAGATAAAAGCCAATGATACATTGCGTAAAGTATTAGTCAGACTGGGACACTTTTCGGTTCGTGACAGTGATGACGGAGAGGGTTTTGCGGGCAGTGATACTGTCTTAGTTGATAACCAACCAATTTACTCCAACCTTCTTTTGGCTGCTGAAGTTGAAGGTAAAGAGATAAGAACAGCCGACTCCTTGGCTCAGGGAGCCATTCTGACACCGATTCAACAGGCTATGATAGATGCTGGAGTAGTACAATCTGCCTACAACGCCCCATCAGGAGCTCTTTTGCTGACATGGCTGTTGGAAAACAATGCCAATCCTACAAAAGAAGAGATAAAAGATGCGTTATCGGGAATCTTAATAAGAGATGCCGGTTATGAACACTACTACTTAGCTGTTAAGTTAGCCCAAGAGTATATGGCAAGTGGGAAATACAGCAGCATTATTGCTCCCGAATTCAGAGAAGAGCTCTCCTATGTCGGCAAAGTCAAACCGAAAGTCGACGGCAGGCAGTTGGTTGGTGGCTGGAAGTCTTTTGTTGAAGACCGTCTTGAGGCCGAAGCCTGCTCAATGGTTATGTTACGCAGTCCCTATGCCCACGCTTACATCACTGAAATAGATACCTCTGAAGCCGAAAAATCAGACGGTGTTGTCGCCATAATAACAGCTAAAAACTGTCCCGGTATCTATTACACTTCGGCAGGTCAGGGAGCTCCCGAACCTTCTCCTCACGACAGACGACTCTTTAATTGGAAAGTCCGGCATGTGGGGGATCGGGTTGCCGCAATAGTTGCCGAAACAGAAGAACAGGCAATTGCTGCCAGAGCAAAGATCAGAGTTGAGTATGAGGTATTGAAACCTATTTTTACAGTCGATGAAGCAATGGCCGAAGGCTCTCCGATTGTCCAAAACGGTGAAGTTGTTTATCTCAGCGGAGCACCCGATAACTTAAAAGAGTACAACAAAAATATAGATTTACGAGAAGGAAAAGTTATCTATCCGTTCCCTCTCCACGGGGATGTCAGAAGAAACGTTGCTTCGGCAGCCCACGGGGCAATTGGTGACGTCGAAAAAGGGTTTAAAGAGGCCGATAAAGTAATAGAGCGAACCTACGAGACCTCACAGATTCAGTGTACTCCTTTGGAAGTTCACTTAGTCTATTCAAAAATAGAGAACGACCGGTTGGTAATTCATGCTTCGACCCAAGTACCGTTCCACTTAAGAAGAATTGTTGCCAAAGTTTGTGAAATTAATGAGAACAAAGTTCATGTGATAAAGGAGAAGGTAGGGGGGGGATACGGTTCCAAACAAGATGTCTTGGTTGAAGATGTTGCAGGATATGCCACCTGGATTACCAGGCGTCCAATCTACTACAGAAACACAAGAGAAGAGGAGTTTATCGCCAACAGTACCCGCCACCCAATGAAAATGACCGTTAAGATGGGAGCTAAAAAGGACGGAAGATTGACCGCTGTTTATATGGATGTGCGGGCAAACACCGGCCCATATGGGAATCACTGTCTCACCGTGCCGATGAACGCCTGTTCAAAAACTCTCCCCCTGTTAAACTGCCCCAACATTAAATTTGATGTGACAACCTATTACACAAACATCCCTCCGGCAGGAGCTTATCAGGGCTATGGAGCTCCCAAAGGCTCATATGCCCTGATGACCGCGTTGGCAGAGATGGCTGCACAGCTGGATGTCGATCCTTTGGAGATGGCAAAGATAAACCATGTCGAAAAAGGATTTATGCTTGAAATCTTAAAGAGTCTTGGTGAGGGAAGAGAAGGAACTGTTGTTCCCGTCGGTTCCTGTGGGTTAAGAAAAGCCCTCGATAAAGGGGCAGAAATGATCAACTGGGGAAAAAAGGAGAGAGGGCCCAGTGATGAGTGGAAAGTCGGAAAAGGGTTTGCGATGATTCAGCAAGGTTCGGGGCTTCCCGGATTAGACCACTCAATGTGTGATGTAGTAATGCATACCGACGGTACTTTTATCATCCACAGCGGCGGAGCCGACTTGGGAACCGGCCTAGACACCGTCAGTGTTAAAATAGTCAGTGAAGTAATGTGTGTTGCGATGGACAAAGTGACTATTCTCTCAGGCGATACCGACAACACCATGTTTGATACCGGCTCATATGCCTCCAGCGGAACCTATTTCAGCGGTAATGCCACTCTCAAAGCAGCCCTTGATTTAAAAGAGAAAGTATTAACTGAGGCTGCATTGCAAATGAATGAAGAGAAAAACGATTTGGAAGTTAAAGCACCTGGAGTTGTTTATTCCAAAAAGAGTCTTAAGGAGTTGACTTACCATCAAATAAGTCACCAGGCCACCAGCGGAGTGGGGAGGGGGCAGTTGATGGGTTACGGCTCTTTTGCCACTGAAAATGCGGCAATCCCATACGGAGCCCATTTTGCTCAAGTTGCCGTAAATATCAGAACAGGTGAGATTAAAGTTCAGAAGTTCTACGCCCTCCAGGATGCTGGAACTCCGATTAACCCGGAACTCTCTCTCTGTCAGATGTACGGTGCGGCACTAAAGAGCATCGGGCATACCCTTTATGAGAATATGGTTTTGGATGAAAACGGAGTTTGTCTGACACCTACTCTGACATCTTATGGCGTACCGATGATTTGCGAACAGCCCGAAGATTTTAAAGCTGTTTTAATCGATGAAGATGATGAATTCGGACCGTTTGGGGCAAAGTCGATAAGTGAAATTGCAACAAACGGAGCAGCACCCGCAATTGCAAATGCCATCTATGATGCAGTGGGTATTTGGTTGCGCACTTGGCCTTTTACCCCCGACAAAATTTTAAGGGAGTTGGGGAAAATCTCATAATCTTTCCAGCAGACTCCCGACTCTCTGAGGGAGTCTGCTACTCTCTATTTTGCAACAAACTGCAACAAAAATCATAGACAGTCCATTTCCTCCGTGTTATAATTCGTAACATAACTAGGAATTAACTAAAATCAGTTCGGAGGGATTATGAAAGAAAAAAAAGCCATTAAACAGATGATTGAACGTTTAAGTGACTTGGATTTCACCAAAATGTATCTAAACGATTTTTTTCTCACTTGGGATAAGAGCAGTGAAGAGTTAAATGCCGTTTTCCAAGTTGCTCAAATTCTAAAAGCCATGAGAACCCAAAATATCTCTCCAAAACTATTTGAAAGTGGCTTGGGAATCTCTATTTTTAGAGATAATTCGACAAGAACCCGCTTCAGTTTTGCCAGTGCCTGTAATCTGCTTGGTTTAAATGTCCAAGATTTGGATGAGCAAACCAGTCAGATAGCACACGGTGAAACAGTTAGAGAGACTGCTAACATGGTCTCGTTTATGGCCGAAGTAATCGGTATCAGAGATGATATGTACATCGGTAAAGGACATACTTACATGAAAGAGGTAGCCGAAGCAGTCGAAGAGGGCTATAAAGACGGTGTTTTGGAACAAAGGCCGACATTAGTCAATCTTCAGTGCGATATAGACCACCCAACCCAATCAATGGCCGATATGCTCCATTTAATAAATCACTTTGGCTCTGTTGAAAACTTAAAAGGGAAAAAAGTGGCAATGACATGGGCTTACAGCCCCTCATACGGAAAACCGTTATCGGTTCCCCAAGGGGTAATAGGCCTGTTTAGTCGTTTTGGAATGGATGTGGTATTGGCTCATCCTGAAGGCTACAACGTTATGCCTGAGGTTTTAGAAGTAGCCAATGACAATGCTAAAGCCAGCGGCGGTACTTTTAAGCAAGTCGACTCAATGAAAGAAGCTTTCAAAGATGCCGATATCGTCTATCCAAAAAGCTGGGCCCCTTTTGCCGTTATGCAGGAGAGAACTCAAATAGTTGAAGACGGTAAGTTTGAAAAGTTGGCTGAGTTGGAACAGAGGTGTTTGGTAAACAATGCCAAATTCAAAGAGTGGGAATGCACTGAAAAACTTATGTCCACCACTAAAAACAAAGACGGACTGTATATGCACTGTCTTCCTGCCGATATAAGCAAAGTCAGCTGTAACCAAGGGGAAGTAGAAGCCTCGGTGTTTGACCGTTTCAGAATTCCCCTTTATAAAGAAGCCTCTTATAAACCATATATAATTGCGGCAATGGTTCTTCTCTCTAAATTTGAAAACCCAGTTTTAAAATTGAATAATGTACTCAGAAAAGGCAAAAATAGAGTAATTTAAAGGATAATTTGTCATAAATGTGTCCCGGCAGAAAACTGTCGGGACATTTTGTATTACTTGTTTCTCTTTTAAGGTGATGTTATTTTAAAAAGAGGAGGAGCTGATGAGGACTAAAAAAGACATTAAAAAACTGATTGATGTTGCCGCCGGACGCATTGAAGCCGACTTGGTAATAAGAAACTCAAAAGTAATTGATGTTTTTAACGCAAGGATAGTCGAAGGAGATGTCGCTATTGTCGGCTCTCTTATAGCCGGTATCGGTTCTTATAAAGGTAAAAAGAGCTTTGATGCAAAAGGTAAATATTTGGCACCCGGTTTTATCGATGCCCATGTTCACATTGAATCCTCATTGGTTGACCCAGCCTCATTTGCCCAACTGGTTTTACCCCACGGTACTACTACAGTCATAATCGACCCACACGAAATCTGCAACGTTGGTGGACTTAAAGGGTTCGATTACATGCTAAAAAATTCAGAAGATTTGGAGCTCTCTGTTTTTATGATGGTTCCTTCATGTGTCCCATCAACCCCTTTTGAAAACGGGGGAGCCGTCTTGGATGCAAAAGCTATCGGTAAAAGGATAGGCAAAAAGAGGGTGTTGGGACTCGGTGAAATGATGGATATGGTCGGAACAATTGAGGCACAGGAACATGTTGTATCAAAACTGCAGGTAGCCCATAAAGCAAATAAAATAATTGACGGACACGGTCCGATGCTTTCTGATTTAGAATTAAATGCATTTGGTGCGGCAGGTATTCAAACCGACCATGAAAGCACCACAGCCAAAGAGCTGCTCGACAGACTCCAAAGAGGAATCTATGTACTGTTGCGGGAAGGCTCAGCCAGCCACGATCTAAAAAATCTTCTGCCTGCCTTAAATCAATCAAACAGCCGATTCTGTCTTTTTTGTACCGATGACAGACAACCTTTTTCAATAATTGAAGAGGGGCATATCGACAACCATCTAAGGATAGCCGTAAAGGAAGGTTTAGATCCCATTGAGGCAATTCGGATAGCGACTATCAACGCAAGTGAGTGTTATAATCTGAGAGACAGGGGAGCAATAGCCCCCGGCCGAAGAGCCGATTTGGTTCTCTTAGAAGATTTAAAAGAGTTTAAAGTGACCGATGTCTTTAGCGGCGGCAAACAATTCAATCCCGCTATAAA
>JBAYOE010000067.1:0-7507 GCA_041678405.1 Sphaerochaetaceae bacterium
AAGCGGTTATTGTTGAAGGGCTCCAAATAATTTGAATGGCTAATAAAACCAGTATCCCGAATATTTCCATTGGGTTTATCCCGGTTTGACCTGTAAGCATTGCAGCCAATTGAGTTGTTAAGTAGATTCCTATTATTGTTAAGACTGCCTGTAACAAAGAGATTTCGGTACCCAATACCAAGGCAAACAGAACAACTAAAATTACTATTGCAACAACCATTCGTCCTTTAGGAGTCAGCACCGAAGAGAGTGGGTTCTCTTTTTTCTCTTGGGTTGTAAACTGTTCTATTTTTTGATAAGCCGCTTTTATTAAAATACCGACTCCCGTTCCCACCATTAGGCCGATTCCCAGATTCTGCCTGAATAAATCGGCTGTAGCCATATCTGCAAAAAGTTTTGTTAAAATGCCGAAAGGAGTTAATATAAGAAAACCAAAAATAGCTCCCCCTAACCACATTAGAGCTAGGGTTGGACCGATAATTGAACCGATTCCCGCAGCCATCGGCGAAATCCACATGGTGACAGCAGGTACTATTGCACTTCCTCCATAGATGACTAAAACAGCCGGAATAAAAGGAATCCCATCTCTGAAGACTGTAAAAATAACACTTAAAACCAAGGCACTGAAGAGCCAAGGAGCCCCTTTCCCTTTTGATGTGCTTGCAATTAAAGTATTGTAAGCCGCCTGCCCCATGGGATAGGGGAGCTTTTCTTCCACTATGTAGCGCTGCCGGGCAATTATTGTAAATATCGTTCCCAAAATAGAACCGGAGAGGGTTATAACAACAACAGAGAGTTTAGATACCGCTGTGTTCGGATTAAGAATCCAAATGCCGGGTAAAGTAAATGCCAATCCTCCTGCGACCATAGCTCCGGCACTCATTAAAGTATGGGTAACATTAATTTCCTGCAGGGTTGTGTTCTTAAACCTGGATAGTACTGCGACGCTGACAACAGTGACAAATACAGTCGGCCAAGGAAGGGCACCCATTCTCAGTGCGACATACATGGAACTGCTGGTTATGATTATTAGACCGATTATTCCGACAATAAGACTGCGCAGTGACAATGCTCTGTTCTTACCGTTCATAGAGCACCTCCTCTTTTGGAAAGTTATTATAACAAATTGACGAATTTACGTTAAGTGTCTAAAATAATGGTTATCTTAGTAACTATTTTGATTAAAAGTTGTCTAAGAAAGAGAATCCATTGGCTGTTTTAATTTTTTTAGTTATTATTAAGGCACCGAGAAAAATGGGAGGTAATCCCAAAAGGAGAATTTAAATGAAGAAAGCATTGATTGTACTTGCCTTAGTGCTTGTATTGGTTGCCCCTCTCTCAGCAGCTCGATACACAAAAACCAACGGTGTAGGAGTGGGACTGAGTGCCGGATGGCCTGTAGCCGGAGTAGCTTTTAAATATGGGATGAACGATTTCAGAGTTGTTGGAACATTAGGCTACGACTACAGAGGATCTATTGCCCTAGAAGCAGGAGCTCAATACGATGTTTATCAGTTTGATATCGCCGATATTCCTTTCTACCTAAACGTTGGAATTACTGCTTCAGCATCTGCTGCAACAGATTTCAAGAGCTTTGCCTTCACCGGTAATGTTCCTGTCGGAGTCTCTTATTTCTTCGAACAAATTCCTATTGAGGCATTTTTGAAAGTCGGTCCAGGCGTTAAATATGCAGACAAAAAAATTGGCTTTGACATAAATGCAGCAATCGGAGCTCTTTGGTATCTCGACTGATTATTTGACTCAGAGTTAAAGTAGGGCCCACACCTTCCGTGTTGCGCCCTATTTTTTTATAAATTCAGTCAATCGACTTTGAAGATGTGCCGGTACTTTTGCCTCAACAAGGGCACCTTCATCAAGATATTCTAATTTAGTAACCAAAGCTTCTTTGCGCAAAAGAGCAACCAAATCTCCTCTGCTGTGGGGGAAAAAATAGAGGACTTTTGCATATTGCAAGACAATCTCTTGCTCAATTAAATTAAGCAACAAGTCAATATTTTCCCCGGTTTTAACCGAACCGACTACACTTTTAGGGTTTTGGGCAACTATTTGATCAACGTCTAAGTGATTATATACAACATCACTTTTGTTTATAAAAACTATGGTTGGTTTTTCTGAACAATTAAGGGAATCCAATACCTCTACGGTGGTGTCAAAACACTGAAGCATATTTGGATGAGAGGCATCAACCACATGTAATATTAAATCGGAATATTGAGTCTCCTCTAAGGTAGATTTAAAGGCATTGACAAGGTGGTGGGGAAGATTACTGACAAACCCGACAGTATCGGTAAATAAAACGCTCAGTCCTTGAGGGAGATTTATCTTTCTGGTTGTCGGATCCAATGTTGCAAAAAGTTTATCTTCCACAAAGATATCACTCTCAGAAAGAAGGTTTAGTAAAGAGGATTTACCGGCGTTTGTGTAGCCGACAATCGCAACGGTGGTTATTGAATTTTCAAGACGGCTTTTTCGTTGTACTGCCCTTTGGGCTACTACTTTTTCCAACTCTTTTTTTAAACTTGAAATCTTTTTTAGAACTAGGCGTCTATCAATTTCAAGCTGGGTTTCACCGGCATCCCTTGTTCCTCTCATCCCTCCTCTCTGGCGGGAAAGGTGACTCCACATCCGCTCTAAACGGGGCAGTGAATACATCTGTCTGGCAAGTGCCACCTGTAATGTTGCCTCTTTGGTAACAGCTCTGTCACTAAAAATCTGTAAAATTACCTCTTGTCGGTCAATTACGGCTTTGTTGAAAAAACGTTCAAGGTTTCGCTGTACCCTAGGGGCTAAATCGTAGTCAAAAATTATAAAATCGAGAGGCAACTCTTCAAATGTTTGGCTTAACTCTTCCAGTTTCCCGCTGCCGATTAACGTTGCGGGATTTTTTTGGCGCAGAGTTATTATTTGGCTTGCCACTACCGTTGCACCCATCGTTTCTGTTAGACTTTCTAACTCAGCCAATTGAGCTTCCGATAATTTAATATCGTCGTTAACTTCTTTTATTACTATGAGATAGGCATTTGAAGATTCGTTTAATTGATTTGTATTAATAATTTGACTCCCATCTGAGTTACTTTTTAAATATTATATGCTATACTCTGCCACCGTTACAAGGAGAAGAGATTTATGGGGCTAAATTGCGGTATCGTAGGACTTCCAAATGTGGGTAAGTCGACTATTTTTTCAGCACTCTCAAATGCCCCGGCAGAGGCAGCCAACTACCCCTTCTGCACAATAAATCCCAACATCGGAATAGTGAGTGTTCCCGATGAACGCCTCGATAAAATTGTTAAGTTAATTCCCACTGAGAAAGTGATTCCGGCAACTGTTGAGTTTGTCGATATCGCCGGGCTGGTTAAAGGAGCTTCGAAAGGGGAGGGACTTGGAAACAGATTCTTAGCATCAATTAGGGAAGTGGGAGTTCTTGTTCATGTCGTAAGATGTTTTGAAAATCCCGATATCATCCATGTTTCTGACAGTGTTGATCCGGCCAGAGATATTGAGATCATCAATATTGAGCTGGCTTTGGCTGATTTGGAGACTGTAGAAAAAAGAATAGAGCGCTATGAACGTTTTGGCAGATTGGGGGGCGAGATGGCTAAAGAGGCTAAAACATTGTTGCCCTTGCTGACTAAAATAAAGGAAGCCCTCAGTAACAATATTGCCGCCAGAAATCTTAATCTTGACGAGGACGAGAAAAACAGCCTTCATGACTTGCATCTAATCACCCTTAAGCCTCTTATCTATGTTTGCAATATTGACGAAGAGGCAATCGCAAACGGCAATGATTATACAAAAATAGTAGCTGATATCGCTAAAAAAGAGGGCGCTGAAGCACTAAATGTTTGCGGGAAAATTGAGGCTGAAATTGCCTTGTTATCTTCAGATGAACAAAAAGAATTTTTAGAAGCGGTTGGATTAAAAGAGTCAGGATTGGTTCAGTTGATTCGCAGCGGTTATAAAACTCTGAATCTCAGTACCTTTTTTACTGTGGGAAGCGATGAAGACAGAGCCTGGACAATTAAAAGCGGAACAAAAGCGCCTCAGGCTGCAAGGACTATCCACACTGATTTTGAAAAAGGGTTCATCCGAGCGGAAGTTTACCACTGTGACCATCTATTTGAGTATGGGAGTGAACAAAAAGTCAGGGAAGTTGGGAAGTTACGTCTCGAGGGGAAAGAGTACGTGGTCCGCGACGGGGATATCATCCGCTTCAGATTTAATGTTTGATTACCAAGTCACACTAAATAGAATCGGTTTATCCAACAACAGGAAGTCGATTAAGGGGATATCAAAACGGATTGAGTTTATCCCTTCTGCAAATCCGTTTGTTTGATGTTTAATCGATTTTGGAACAGTCAGTCTAATACTGATTAAACTGTTTTTAATTGATTCGGGGCCCTGTGATCCCAAAATGTAACTAATCATCTCATAATACTCATCTTTACTCATCCCTTCGTTGTACAAAGGGCCAAAAGTTTCAAAATTGGGATCCCCAAGAAAAGGAACCATTCTTACCAATTGGGGATAGTTATTTAGATTTAAATTAAAATTAAGAGTTGTCTCATTTTTTGATTGAGTAATTTTAACTATTTCTTGAGTCCCGATTTTGTTTAGGTCATCCAAAAGATTGGCAAGGGAACTAAAGTTGAAGTCGATAAAGTAACTGTTAGGATTTATCTTAATAAACTCAATAGCCGATGCACTCTTTGCTCCCTGTAAATTGATGATAAAATCATCAACAAAAGTATCTAATATAGACTTATCCAACTGTTCTTCGTAAAAGGGTTCAAAGTCTTCTAAAACCTCAAGGAAAAAGTTGTCGACATACAAATCGGTAGTAGCCCACCCATTTTGACTTAAGCTCATATTTAATCCCTGCTGTACCACACAACTGCTGAAAGAGAGGATGATAATCAATAAAAAAGGTAAAATATGTTTTGTTCTCATTAAGAGATTGAAACTCCTCCAAAAGCAGCTAAACATCTGATTGTAATTGTCGATCCGTCGTTATAGACAGGTGGTTTTACTTTGTTTTCAACACCTCCAAAAAACGGAGTTGATTTAACTACAACATTAGCATTGTCCGGTACTTTTATATCAATACCACCAAAAAGAGATGTTGCGTCAATAACAATGTCTTTTGTGATGATTGCTGAACTGAAATCGATGGAAAGTCCCCCAAAAAGGGCAAACATAGTTGAACTTTCCAGCTCTTTAGCCTCGCTTTTTATTTCTTGTCCACTGAAAAAAGCGGTATAGTTTGGATTTGATGAATCATCACTTTTAACTGAATGAGGCGAAGAGTACCTATGGTGAGAACGGCTTTTTTCCCCTTTTTGATCTTCTTTAGCGTTCGGATTGAATATAAAAAGGAGTCCGAAACCTATTACCGCAGATCCAATAACGTAAGAAAAATTTAACCATGAAGGAATCCAGTCCTGCTGATAAGCAAAAAGATAACACCCTAAAACAAGACTCCCAAAGTTCCACGGGGTTATTCCGACATTGCCAATCGAAGCAATTGCACCGACTATTATTGGAATCGCCCACCACCCTTTAAAGAACAAGGAAAAGCTGATTCCAGCAGCCTTAAGAATAAGGTTTATTCCCACTACTATGATTATAAGACCGACAAGCCATTTAGCAGTATTGTGTTTCATTAAATCATTGTGCCCTCAGAGCTCTGAAATTGTCAATCGTTGACAAAACATCTGTTGCCACCTATAACTGTAGGTCGTATGCTCCCTAAAAAGGGGTATGTTAACAAGGACCTAACTGAATGGATAAAAAAGAAAAAGTACTTATAATAGTCGAATCGCCTACAAAAGCCAGAACGATAAAAAAATTTTTGCCAAAGAACTACAGTGTTGTTGCCAGTAACGGGCATATCAGAGACCTTCCTTCCAAAGATTTGGCAATAGATATTGATAAAGGCTATCTTCCCCATTACGAAATTCCCAAGGGGAAAAGCAAAATCATAAAAGAGATAAAAAGTGAATTAACCAACAGCAGCTCACTGTTACTGGCGACAGATGAAGACAGAGAAGGCGAAAGTATTGCTTGGCATCTAGTTGAACTCTTAAAGCCAAAAGTACCCTATCAGAGAATGGTCTTTCATGAAATAACAAAAAAGGCAATCTTGTATGCTTTAGAACATGGACGGCAGCTAAATATGGATTTAGTTAATGCCCAAGAAGCCCGGCGAATTTTAGACCGACTTTACGGCTATACTCTCTCCCCGTTTCTATGGAGAAAACTCTCTTTACAGAAGCTTTCGGCGGGACGGGTTCAGAGTCCCGGCTTGAGGATGGTGGTTGAAAGAGAAAGAGAGAGGATAAAATTTGTCAGTAGCATCTATTGGGATTTAAAAGCCCAGCTGACATCTCCCTCAGACCAGCAAAAAATTATTTTTGATGCAAGATTGGAGGCACTTGGTGATAAAAAAGTTGCCACCGGTAAAGATTTTGACAGTGACAGTGGGCAGCTTAAAAAAGCCCGTAATGTGGTTTTATTGGATGAGAAAAAAGCCCTTCAGTTGGCACAAGAACTTAAAGATAAAGAGTGGAAAGTTCTCTCAGTTGAGAAAAGAGAGAAAAAGCAGCGTCCTTCTGCTCCATTTATTACTTCAACTCTTCAGCAGGAAGGCAGTAGAAAGCTCCATTTAAGTGCCAAAGAAACAATGCGCATTGCCCAAAAACTTTATGAAAGCGGACTGATAACATACATGCGTACCGATAGCCCATCGCTTAGCCAAGAGGGCATCAGGGCTGCCAGAGACGCTGCTGAAAAACTGTTTGGTTCTGAGTATTTATCTCCATCTTCGAGACAGTATACTTCAAAAAGTGCTACAGCCCAGGAAGCCCATGAAGCTATCAGACCCGCCGGGGAACATTTTGTCCATCCTGATGAGACCTCTCTAAGCCCAAAAGAGAAAAGTCTCTACGATTTGATTTGGAAAAGAACCCTTGCCAGTCAGATGGCTGATGCTATAAAGGCAACCTCGACAGCTAAAATTGAAGTCGGCGATGCCACTTTTGGAGCAACCGGAAACACTATTTTATTTCCCGGGTTTATAAGAGTGTATGTCGAAGGCAAAGATGACCCTGAGGCAGCCTTAGAAGACAAAGAGAGGCTATTGCCCAACCTAAAAGAAAAAGAGGTTGTCTCCTTAAAAGCCTTAGAGGCAGAAATTCACGAAACAAAACCGCCTTTCCGCTTTACCGAAGCCACACTGGTACAGCAACTGGAAAAAGAGGGAATCGGGCGCCCCTCAACTTACGCTACGATTATCGACAAACTTTTTGAGAAAGAGTATGTAATAAAAGAGAATTCTGCCCTGATACCGACATTTATCGGTTTTGGTGTGATTCAGCTTCTGGAAGAGCACTTTAGTGATTTGGTTGATTATAATTTTACCTCTCACATGGAAAATAAGCTTGATTCAATTGCCGAAGGAAAAGAAAACCAACTGCATTTTCTTAAA
>JBAYOE010000068.1:0-7480 GCA_041678405.1 Sphaerochaetaceae bacterium
ATTTCAGTTTTCTACATTCAAATTAGAGGTTTTCTTCTATTGCTGAAAGGTGGAAAGTTAAACGAATTCAAAAAATATTAAAAGGGGTTATTACAGTGTATTTTACAACTACTTAACCCCTTTAGAATTTATTGCGTTATAGCCGATTAGAGACCAGCCATATGTTCAAAAACTTTGGTAACGGCTGAAGCATTCTCTTCGCCATAACCCATATTTAATCCAACCTTGTTTATTTCATGTACTATGTTTGAAAGAAGAACCGGGACATTTAACGATTCAGAGAAGTTTCTGATAAGCTCTGTATCTTTAACCATTGTCCTTAAATGAAAGGCGACCTCAAAATCTCTGTTAATAATTGAAGATCCTATCCCTTCTACCACAGGTGATCTAAAATCACTATTCATCCACACCTTAAGAACCTCATTAAGATCTAAGTTGGCTTTTTTTGCCAAGGCCATAGATTCACCTAAGGCAGCTACTATAGCTGAAACAAGATGATTACCACACAGCTTTGTCGCATAACCTTGTCCACTGTCACCCATATAATGAACTGATTCACCTAAAACATTTAACAGAGGGAGTGCTTTTTCATATACTTCTTTTGGTCCTCCCACCATTATCCAAAGACCGCCACTGTTTGCTTCTGTCTTTGAACCATGAACCGGAGCATCAATAAAGAAGGCTCCTCTTTGATCAAACCCTTTTGTTAAATAGTGGGCAGTTTCAGGTAATTGAGTACTCATATCAATAAAAATTTGACCTTTTTTCGCATTTGCAAAAAGCCCGCCATCTCCTAAAACAACTGAATCAAGGGCCTTTTTGTCCCATGTCATGGTAATTACAAAATCGGCATTTTCAATCGCTTCTTTAGGCGTTGAAGCATACCGAGACCCAGCATCAATCAAAGATTGAGCATGCTCTTTAGTCCTGTTATAAGAAGTAACTTGGTATCCTTTTGCTAAAAGGGTTTTACCGATACCTGTTCCCATTACTCCCGTCCCTATGACTGTGATATTTTTACCCATTATTTTCTCCTAATTTTTGGATGAATTAATTTTATAGTAATGACTCGACCAATCTTTTTGAGGCGTCCTTTAAAGCCTCATATGTCAGTTCATATTGGTACACATACTCTTTATAAACAGCATGGTTTTCCATATTAGGCGTAACTACTTTTTGGATACGAACCATTTTATCGGCACCTTGCTGTAAATCAGAGTAAATTCCTGAAGCAACGGTAGCTGCAATGGCACTGCCTAAAGAAACTGATTGCTGTTCTTGCGGAATAATCATCTTTTTCCCAGTTACATCAGCCATTATTTGCATCCAGATATCACTTTTAGTTGCTCCTCCACAGGCGATAATTTCATCAATAATTACACCGCCTTCTTCCATACGTTGTAAAATTACGGCAGTTCCAATGGCAACCGCTTCCATAATCGCCCTAAAAATGTGGGCAGATGTATGCTTTAGGGTAAGCCCTCTGATAACACCGCGCGAATGAGCATCCACCCAAGGAGTTCTGTTACCCTGCCAGTGCTCTAAAATGACAAGTCCTTCACTGCCCGGCGGAATTTCCGCTGCTTTCTCATCCAATAATTTATAGATATGAATCTGCCGTTTTTCAGCTTCCTCTTTTAATTCACTGTTTAAAAAGTTAGTTGTAAACCATTTTATTATAGAACCTGTCGATATCTGACCAGCTTCCACAACTTCCATACCGGGAATAATTGCACTGGGGAAAGTCCCAAAAATCCCGGGTGCATGTAATTCGGTCTCTGTCATCCCTATATGTAGCTGGGAAGAGCCGGTGATTATAGCCAGCTTACCCGGTTTAAGAGCATTCACTCCTATGACTCCCATATAGGCATCGGCTCCTCCGCCGGCAACAGGAATCCCCTCTTTTAAACCGGTCATCTGGGCAATTTTCTTGCTCAGTCCACCGACAACCTCACCTAAAGAGACTATTCTTTTGGGCAACTTTTCAAATATATCGCCAAGACCAATCTTCTCATAAAGGGATTTTGGAAGCCCCCCTTCTTTAATATTGTAGAACCAACGAATTGTTGTTGTATTAATATTTGCTGTAATTTCACCGGTTAAGAAGTAAGCTATCCAGTCAGTATGCTCAAATATAATCGCTGATTGGTCATAAATATCTCTTTGGTTCCTCTTTACCCACAAGTTTTTACAGGGAAACCACTCTGCCGATACGTTTCCATAGCCAACATATTTTAAGGCATCATCGCCGCTGGCAGCAATTTCATCAGCCTCTTTTGCCGATCGGATATCCATCCACATAATTGCATCGCGCAGTGGTTTGCCATTTTTATCCAAATGAACGACCGTACAGCTGGTTCCATCAATTCCAATCCCTTCTATCTGCTCGGCTTTAACGGGACTCTTTTTAAGTGCAATTTTTATTGCTTCCACCACAGATATTTCCCATTTGGCTATATCTTGCTCGCACCAGCCGGGATTGTGGTGGATATTAACGTTATCACAGGTTCCTGCACTAATGCACTTACCAGTTTCATCATAAATTCCTGCTCTAACACTCTCGGTACCGGCATCGATTCCTAACACGTAACGTCCCATTACAATCCCCCTACTCAATCATTTTTTTCAATGTTCTTATATTGTCTTTTATAGAACCACAGAAAATCCCAGAGCCTACGATAGCTAAATCAGCTCCGGCATCTTTTACCCATTTAATTGTATCTTTGTTTATACCACCATCGACAGAGACAATAGTTTTTAAATTATTATTGGCTATAAAAGAGGCAACTTTTTCAACTTTCTTGAGAACCTCTTTTTGAATAGATTGTCCCCCAATGCCGGCATTTACTGCCAATAAATTGACAGCATCAAGCTTTTCAACGTGTTTTATAATTGTTTCAAACCCTTCTAACGGAGTAAATGAGACCGAAACATCCCTCTCTTTTAGACGAATCTTGTTTATTAAATAATCGAGCTGCTCTTTTGAGGTGGCATACTGTAAACTGATTCGATTAGCCGTAGTCTCTAAAAATGTTTCCAAGATAGGCTCAACATTGTAGTTATTCAGATGTACGTCAAAATAACTGTTTGAAATACTTCTCAAATTATCAATAAGCTGCGGACCAAACATTATGTACTTTGTATAGTGTCCGTCACTCACATCAAAATGAAATATTCCAATGCCCTCTTTTTCACACCTTTCTAAACTTTGACCTATAAAAGCATGGTTTGCCGCAAGCAAAGATGCACATAATTTCATTTGAGAAGCCTCCGTTACTTCTTAGCCAGATTATAACACGACTTGTTTTTTTGTGCTTTTAAATAAGTAAAACTCTATTTTTACATATGTTAACATTGTTTGCAAAATATTTACATAGGTTATTCTGTTGAACAACTATCCTAACTCAAGGTATAATCACCACATGAAAGAAAAAATTGCTCAAAAAGCGTATGAATTAGGGTTTGAATACGAACAAAAATATCGTGGCTGTGCACAGTGTAGTTTAGCTGCACTGCAAGACTCTTTTGAGATATACGACGAAACACTTTTTCGGGCTGCCAGCGCCCTCTCCAGCGGAGGAGGAATGACTTGTAGTGGCTCTTGCGGGGCTTATGTAGGTTCTCTCATGTTTATCGGATCCCTTTTGGGTAGAAGAAGAGAGTTTTTTGATAACGATAGAGACTTTAAGTACACCTCATTTGATTTGGCTAAAAAGCTGCACGATTTATTTATTCAAGAGTATGGCTCTATTTTATGCAACCAGATTCATAAAGAGATTTTTGGGCGTACCTATAATTTACACCAAAGTGATGACAAACAACAATTTGAAAAGGACGGAGCCCATACCGAAAAATGTACTGCTGTTGTGGCAAAAGCAGCAAAATGGTGTGCAGAATTAATTTATGACCAATTGGATGAAAGAAATCTGCTTCCTAAAATATTTTAACGTTGACAAGTGTAATCGTTATCGGTAGTATGTTAGATAGAACATAATTTTTGTTCTATTTAACACAACTATGCAAAGTCCAACAAAACGGAAACAGTACATTCAAAAGAAACTCGAAGAAGAACAAACTGTTCAAGTCAGTAAATTAGCAGAAGAACTGAGCGTTTCAGAAATGACAATCCGTCGCGATTTGACTGATTTAGAGCAGTTGGGTGTATTGAAGAAAACCCATGGAGGAGCACTCAAAGCTGTAAGCCGCTCTTATGAACCCCCTTTTAGTTTACGCCAGCATAAGGCTCTTGACGAAAAAAGAGCTATTGCAAAAGAGGCTTTAAAGTTTATTAACGAAGGTGACACTATTGCCCTTGATTCGGGAACAACCACAGTGGAGTTGGCTAAAGAGCTCGTCTCATACACAAATCTTACTATCGCAACAACAAGTATCCATATTGCAACAATATTTTTGAATCACCCCACCATTGTCCTCCTCCTTTCCGGGGGAATTCTCAGAAAGCATGAAGGTTCTTTAGTGGGAAGTTTTGCCCAAGATAATTTTAGTTCGTTTTATTTTGATGCCTTTTTTGTTTCCGGTGGGGCTATAAGTAGCGAATCAGGTTTAACTGATTATATAATAGAGGACGCAGCAATAAAGCGTTTAATAATGAGTCATTCAAAAAAGACAGTAGCTTTGATGATAGGTGAGAAGTTTGATCAATCGGCATTTGTCCAATTTGCATCTTTGGGCGAAGTCGATGTTTTAATAAGTGGAAAAACACCCTCTCTTTCTTTGCAGCAAGCTTTGCAAAAAGAGAAGGTAACTACAATAATTGCCCAAGATAAGGAGAAATTAAGATGAAATGGTTGATAGAGACATTTAATGTAAATAAGCCGGTAATTGCTATGTGCCACCTGCAGCCGCTGCCAGGAGATCCCGGTTACGATTATGAAGGAGGAGTCGAAAAGGTCCTTGATTTAGCCCGGAAAGACCTCAAAGCTCTTCAAGACGGGGGTGTTGATGCCGTAATGTTTTCAAATGAATTCAGCCTCCCCTACCTTACAAAAGTCGAGCCCATTACTTATACCACTATGGCCAGAATCATCGGGGAGTTAAAAAGAGAAATCACTATTCCCTACGGTGTAAACGTTCTTTGGGATCCTAAAGCATCAATTGATTTGGCAGTCGCTACTGGAGCTCTGTTTGTCAGAGAAATCTTTACCGGTGTCTATGCCAGTGATTTTGGTCTCTGGAACACAAATGCCGGTGAAGTAATCCGACACAGAATGCACATTGGCGGACAAAATGTAAAAACACTCTTTAACATTGTCCCTGAAGCAGCCTCTTATTTAGGTCAAAGAAATATTGTCGATATTGCTAAATCAACAGTCTTTAACAACAAACCAGATGCCCTTTGTGTCTCGGGTCTTACAGCAGGGGCAGAAACAGACTCTTCGGTTTTAAAAGCTGTTAAAGATGCTGTTCCTAATACCGCTGTTTTTGCAAATACCGGTGTAAGGTTATCAAATATTCAGCAACAGCTCTCAATTGCCGACGGGACTGTCACTGCAACAACTTTTAAACGGGATGGAGTTTTTGAAAATGAAGTTGATGTAAAAAGGGTAAAAGAGTTTATGGATAAGGCAAAAGAAGTGCGTTAAATAAAGATATTTAGGAGTTTGCTATGGATCAGAGATGGAAAAAACTTGGCAAATTGTTAGTTAACTACTCAACAAAGGTAAAACCCGGTGAGAAAGTTATGATAGCTATGATAGAGGTAGAAACTTTCCCTCTGGCCCAGGCTGTTTATGAAGCAGTTGTAAAAGCAGGAGGTTATCCACAGATACAACTGCTTTCAGAACGGTTACGTCGCTCTTTGCTAGCCTATGGCAACGAAGAACAAATTAACCGTGTTCCTGATATCGAATTATATGGAACTCAATGGGCTGATGTTTATATCGGCCTTAGAGGTGCCTACAATCTCCATGAGTTGGACGATATTCCTCCTTCTAAGTTAGCTGCAAACCAATCGGCAATGGGCAAAGTGTCGACAAGCAGATGGCTCAATACCAGATGGGTGTTAGTGCGCGTTCCAAATGAATATTTTGCCCAGCAGGCTCTTTCAAGTTATGAACAAATAGAAGAGATGTTTTTTGACGCTTGTTTCCTAGATTGGGAAAAAGAGGCAAAGCTGTACGAGAAATGGGTAAAAGTCCTTGAAAAAGGGAAAAAAGTCAGAATTGTCGGGAATCAGACTGATTTAACTTTTTCAGTTGCAGGGCGAAAATGGATCCCATTTGTCGGTATCAACAATATGCCGGACGGAGAAGTTGCCACAGCTCCGGTAGTTGAAACAATTAATGGAACCATCTATTTTGAGCAGCCCGGTGTTTTAAGCGGCCGTTTAATACACGGTATCAAATTGAGTTGGGAAAATGGGATTTTAGTTGAAGCAAAAAGCGATACGGAACAAGAATTCTTTAAATCAATAGTGAATAAGGATCAAGGTTCTTCTCTTATCGGTGAATTTGCCTTCGGTACTAACTACGGCGTAACACGCTTTTGTAACGATATTTTAATCGACGAGAAAATCGGAGGGACAATCCATATTGCCTTAGGCCGTGCCTATCCCGAATGTGGCGGTACAAATGAATCATCAATTCACTGGGATATAATAAAAGATATCAGAAAAGAAGGTTACGTTACCCTTGATGATAAAGTAATCATCAAAGAGGGTAAAATTCTTATTGACTGACTCTCTTTAGGGAATTAAAAATGAAAGCTACATTTTTAGGTATAGATATAGGAACGCAATCGTCAAAGGGAGCCGTTGTTGATATCGACGGCAATGTCGTTGCCCAAGCATCCATCTCACATAAATTAGAGAGTCCAAAACCGGGCTATTTTGAACAGGATGCCGATGAAGTTTGGTGGTATGATACCGTTTATCTCTCGAAAGAGCTCCTAAAACAACTTGATGACAAAAGTATAAGTCATTCTACCTTACAGGGGATGTGCGTCAGTACAACAGCTCCCTGTGTTTTGCCGCTTGATAAACAAGGCAGACCCCTACGAAAGGGAATTATGTATGGTATCGACACTCGTGCATCAAAACAAATAGAACAATTGGAAAATAAAATCGGAAAAGAAAATATTTTTGCGATGACGGCTCAACATCTCTCAAGTCAATCTTGTTGCCCAAAAGTACTTTGGATTAAAGAAAATGAGAAAGATGTTTGGTCCAAAACCGATAAAATAGTGACTAGCAGCGGTTACATTGTTTATAAACTGACAGATCGGATGTGCACCGATACTTATAACGCAATCGGTTATGTCCCTCTTTTTAATATAAGAGAAAAAAGATGGGACAACAAATGGGAAAAAGAAGTTTTTAGTTTAGAATTATTACCTGAAATTCTATGGACAACAGAGATTGTTGGAACTGTTACAAAACAAGCCAGCTTAGAGAGTGGTCTTCCGCTTAACCTTCCTGTTCTTACAGGTACAGCCGATGCGGCAGCCGAAGCAATGAGTTGCG
>JBAYOE010000069.1:0-7427 GCA_041678405.1 Sphaerochaetaceae bacterium
CATGGAGAAAGCAACTTCACTTTCGGTCTTAACTCTCTTTTTCTTTGTCAATTCAGAATAAAGGTCTGAATTAATAAAACCGATAACTAAATCAGAAATACTTTGACCGATAACAGAGAACTCTTTTTCTGTTATTGAGCCTCCTTTTATCTCTTTGGGTGCTAAAAGGAGAACCTCTTCCAATGGTACAGACTTTTTGTTTTCACCTTTAAAAAGAGCTTCTAAAACCGCATGTGTCCAAATTCCAAACTCTTTCTCTAAGTTTTCTCTCTTAATTATTTTATCGCAATCCAACTCTTTTAAAGGATATCCCAAACTTGTTTTTTCATCGGTATCAACTCTTGAAATTTCTGTCACCGCCACAGAAAGGTTTTTAAATGAAAATGGTTTTATGATATTTCTGTAATTTGTTTTTATTTTCTCAACTCTTTTTTCAATCTCTTTTTTATTTACAGTTAAAGCTGTATCTGAAACAGCTATTGGAAGAATCTCCTCCAGCTCAAACTCTTCTCCCAAAGCAGACGGATCTTCAAGAATAGAGGTGTGTTTGTTAAAAAGAGCCAAAAAGTTTTTATTGTGGGCATTTGGTCCTAAGTTTTTTGTGGTTCCATAACCGGATAAAACCAGATGGGTAGTTGCCCTTGTCAGAGCAACATAAAACAATCGTTTCATCTCAGCTGTCTCCTGAGAAAGTATTTTCTCCTTCTCAAGTTCAAACATCACATTTCTCTTTTTATTGTTGAAGTTAAGGCTGGGAGTAAAAAATGATTCGATTGAGTAATAGTTGGGGGTCTCTATATTTTTAGTGGCCGTTCCCATGCTGCCAACTATTACAATCGGAAACTGAAGCCCTTTTGATTTATGGGCTGTCATTAATTTAACTCCGTCACTCTCATCTCTGAGTGGTTCGATATCATCAAGTCTCTCATTTGTTCCCATCTTGACCCTTAGGAAGTCTAAAAACAGAGAGAGAGAATCTCCCCTTTTATCAAACTCAACGGCTAAATCAAACAGAAAATCAAAATGTTCTAAATAGGGATGAAAAGATTTCTCTTTTAAAAAATGGTATCGGTAAGAACCCTCATACCACAGATACGATAAAAGGGAGGCAATAGATTCAGTTTTAGAGAGTTCACATACCTTTTCGTAGAGTTTTTTGGCACTGTTGTACTTCTCAAGTTCCCCTCTGTCATAGTCTTTTGACCCAATTTCTTCAAAAGCGATATTGAAATTTTCAACTGCTTTGAATAAAAGGTCATCACTCACCCGGCAAAACGGGGACCTTAGAATTGCCGTAAAAGCACTTTTATCTTGAGGATAGAGTACCAGCTGTAAAAACAAAAACAGGTCGTTGGCAGGAGATTCTAAGAAAAGGGTTTGAATTGCCGAGATATTGTAAGGAATACCCTCTTTTCTTAAGGCTTTTTCAAAGTGCCTTTGATTTGATGTCGTTCTGATTAAAATCGCTATTTCACCATATTTTGGTCGTCTTACAGTATTGTTATCACTGATAAGATACTCATCTTCGTAAACCATACTTTGGATTAGATGAGCAATGGCATGAGCCTCCCCAGCGGCATTCTCAGCCTCTTGTTCATCGCTATTGACCTCTTGTTGTTCTTCAGCCAAGCCTTTGTAGTAAAAGCTTATTTTTGGTTTTAAATCTTTAATTGCGTCGCGACTTGTTAATGCACTGAAAGTTGCATCCCAAGGATTTTCACTCTCTTGCATCACTTTCTCAAAGACTTTATTAAAGAACTCAATTAAAAGAGGCTCACTGCGGTAATTGGTCTTTAAAGTGATGTACTGTCCACCGAACTCTTTAGCTTCGTGGGCTACTTTTTTAAAGACTGAGACATCGGCTCCTCTGAAGCGATAAATTGATTGTTTCTCATCTCCCACAAAAAAGAGCTTTCCTTTAGTCAAATCTGAAGCGTTAACAAACGTATCACTGCTGCTGTTGGTATCCTCAGCCAGAAAATAGATAATCTGTTTTTGTAGTTCGTTTGTATCTTGAAATTCATCAATTAAAATGTATTTAAATCTGTTTTTAAAATAGGTACGAACTTTCTTATTTTTTAGAAGAATATCCAAAGCTAAATTAGCCACATCCCTAAAGGTTAAAACACCTGTTTTCCTTTTTTCTTGTGCATAAAGGCGGTAATAGAGTTCTAAGAAGGTGTAAACTTCTCTGATATTATTTTGCTCAGATAAATAGAAAAACTGTAGTTTCAGAGTGTCAAGAAACTCTTTGTTTAAAATATCGGCATAGCTGTTATAAATTTGGGCTGCTTCACTTTTAGTGGTACTGACTCTGAATCTTATTTCATCCAAAAATCGGATGTGTTCTTTTGCATCGGCTAAGTTAAACAACTCTTGTTGATGGTCTAGTACTATTTGGGCGTTCTCTGACGCTTCACCAAACACTTTCCCCGCAACAACCATGCCTGTTATTGCCCGGCATCCATCTATCAATATTTTTAGATTTTCCAAACAGAGAATTTTCACTTTTTTAATCAATGTTTCATAATTCTCTTTTGCACTAAATTCTTTCGTTAAACAAAATTTTTCTTTGGCTAAATCACCTAAGAGCGTCTCTACGAGTTGATCGGGATTAACGATAGTTGTCAGATAGAGGAGTCCCGGATGAGTTTTCTCTTTTTTTATTAATGATTTGGCACAATCAGAGGCCATTTTCTTGTTGGCTTCATCATCCAAAGTAAAATCACTGCCCAATCCGTAGCTTTTTAAATCACCCAAAACAACTCTGTGGCAGAAGGCATCAATGGTTGTTATGGTTGCATCTCTCAGTCGGCCAATCTCTTCTCTGATTTCACTGAATTCTTTAAACTCGTTTAATTTCTCTTGGATGCGGATAAACATCTCCCCCGCTGCATAACGACTGAATGTTAAAGTCAGAATTTCATCGGAGTGTGCTCTGTTTTGGACAACCAAATTAAGAAAACGGTAGCTGAGAACAGTTGTTTTCCCTGAGCCGGCACCGCTGGTAACAACGCAGGAGTCCTCACTGGTGACAGCTTTATACTGATTTTCATCGAGTTGTTTTTTTATCTGCTCTAAAAACTTATCTTTTGCACTCATACCAACGCATACCTACGTCTACATATCTCTCTGAAATCGCAGTAGTTGCACCCCTGTTTTGTAACAACTGCCCCTAAAGAACCCTCTTTGAGGTTCCTTACCATCGTCTCAATCCTCTCTTTAACGATTTGTTTTAATGTTTCGACAAGTTCATCCTCTTCTTCTCCCCAGACCTTTATGTAACGCCCCTCTTGGATATCGTAATAGGAGGCAATTGAAGCCTCTCTGTTTTCAACTTCTTTTAACAAAAGAGCATAGAATGGGAGTTGGTGAGCCCTTAAATTATCGTAATCAGTTCTGAAACTCTTAAGGGTTTCTCGCACTTTTTTCTTATAATCAATTATTGCCACTTGATCCTCTTTTGTGGTAAGCCGGTCGATTCTCCCCTCCAGTTGATAACTCTCCTCTTCATAAACTTTTGTTAACTTATACTCAAATTCGGTACTGATGAAATCTTCAAATAACAACGATTCTGCTGTTACAATTTGTTTTAATTGGGGGATAAAAAGTTCTTTCAAATAATAGACAGTAAGCTCCGAAGGACTTTTAATACTATTTTGGTAAGCGCTAAATACTTGAAGTGCGATTTTATCGATGGCTTTGGCGTAAGTTTGTAGAGATGCGCTTTTATAAGGGGTCTTTAAATTAACCTCTTTAAAAAAGAGTTCCAAAATTTTGTGCAGTATTTCTCCGATGGCTAAATTGTCTATTTGAACAACATCGTACTCCTCTTTTTTAATCTTCAGAGGGTAAGTCAGAGCCCATTTCAAAGGGCAATCGACATAAACATCGAGTTGGCTGGGAGAAATTGTGACTCTTTTAGCGGCCCAGTTTTTCAGCTCTTCAAGTTTATCGTCTGTTGCCATATCAATGCTGCTGTAGGTAAGCGTTGTCTTAAGAGCCAGTTCAAAAGCATCGGCTTCCCTCCGATAAACACTAAACGGTTGTGGATTCTCAGCTGCCCAGCTGTCATACTCTCTATAAAGAGCATTGTCTCGCTCAACTGTTGCTTTAACAACTGCCTCTTTTTCTAAAAACCACCTGCTGACCAAAGCACTGCTGTTACCGAATATTTTTTCACCGGCAGAGAACAAGATGTTTTTTCCGCAGAAATGGTAATGCTCTATAAAAGTGTTGGACTTGTCTTCTCTTTCTTGGTACGGCCAATCATACTCGGCTATTAAGGGCAATGTATCTTCCTGTAGGTGGGTATCTTCGGTTGTAACGCCCACAATAAAGTGGAAGGAGGGATAGATTCCTACCGAGACGGTATAAGGATAGACTGTTATTGCCTCCTCTTTCTGTATGGGTACATAAATTTGATTTGATACGGTATCGACAAACAGTGAAAACAGAGAGTCGTGTTGATCCAAAGAGAGCCCTTTTAAGGCACTCTCTAACTCATCTATATAAGATAAAATATACTTAAAGACAAGATTTTCTGTGCCATCCCAAGTCTCAACATCCAAAAGGAAATTAATTACCGCAAAAATAGTTTTTCTTAGGGTTTCTATACTCTTAGTCCGGTTAAGGGTATCTGTCAACTCTTTAAAGATTTTAAAAAAATCTAAAAACTTCCTCTCCTGCTGGCCCCTAGCTAAAGAAAGTTTATACAAGAGAGAATTATAATCTGTAGCTTTAATCTCTATGACTTTTCTTAAAAAATGGCGGTTAAAAGAACTCTCTTTCCAGGTAAGTCTGACATCGAGAAAGAACTCTTTTAGATTCTCGATTGAGTAATCACTCTCGTAAAGAGTTATTAATCTTCTAAAAAAAGCCGCCGAAGCATAGGAACCTATTTTTTTAGCTTCGATTATTGCTAATTTGATTCCATAGAGGGCCCCCATCTGCTTTAAATAGGCTTTCTGCCGCTCAAGTGCAGTGACCGAAACAGCTATTTCATACGACGGAATCCCCTCTTTCAGCAGTTTCGATATCTTTGAAAAAAGACCGTTCAATTCCATCATCTCATTGGGGTATAACTCTAGATTATAAGATTTTTCTTTTACTTTTATTGTTACAACTTCTAAATTTGGGAAATCTTTTATTATGGTTTTAAACTCTTTAAAGTTATTGCACACCTCAGGGAAAAAAAGGACAAACTTCTTTTGAGCAAACTCAAAGTCATTTTCTATCGAAGGGGCAAAAAATCGAGGTTCGTATAAGCCGTTATTGTTTAGGAATTTGTTGTAGCTCTCTTTTATTAAATCTATATCTTCCCTATAGCTCTTTGGTAAGCTCAGATAAGAGTTTCTGTTCTCTTTTTGCAAAACTTCCAACTCTTTGAGTTTAAATATCGTTTTAACAATTGCCGGGACTAAGTTTTGAGTCGGGTAAGAGGCATCGGGATAACTGAAGTACTTTAGGCACTCTTTTATTTTATTTTGTGAAAGGAACCTAAGTGCAAAAATTCTTCTAATAATCTCGTTTGTCGGTCTGAGATTGCTTTTAGGAAGGAAGTGGGCTCTAAAGTTATCCCATGCTATGGCTTTATCGAATCGGACAACTCCCTCTTTACTGTTATAGGCAAAGTTCTCAATCCAAAACCGGGTAGCTATTTCGGTGGGAAATATCAAAATAACCGAAGGGTCTGCAAACTTTTCATAAACTATTTCGGGTAACCGTGTAGGGTTGCTTAACTCCATGGTGGATAGTATAACAGCACTTCTGTTATACTAAAAGGGATGATTATTTTACAGGAAAACCGAGCTAAAATAGATTTTTCTCTAAAACATTGGATAATCGCTTTTATCGTAATTGAGATAGTATGGACTCTTGGGGGCTCTCTTTTAACGTACTATGCAAATCAGATTGCTGTTTCTTTAAATTGGTCAAATTTTGTTATCGTTGGTTACATAAACCAGCATCTGAATTTCATCCTCCTTTTTTTATTGCTTCTTTATTTTATAAAAAGAATTTTGAGAGTTGAACTGATTAGGTATTTAACCGACAGTTCAAAGTTCCGGTGGTCTCTATTTTTTAATTCGTTTCTTATCTGGTTTGGGGTTATAACAATCTCTGCTTTTCTTCTTTTTATTTTTAAGAGGGACCTCTTTGTATTTCAAAAAGCCCCTTTTCGGTTTCTCTTTATTGCTGCAGCCCTTTGTTTAACGCCATTGCAGGCTTTCAGTGAGGAGCTTCTTTTTAGAACCACAATTTGGAGGATGTTGGAAGACAGAGTCTCAAATAAACGGATTATCTCTTTTTTTGGAGCACTGCTGTTTAGCTTAGCACACCTCTTTAATAAAGAGCTTTTTTACTACGATCAAAAATATTTTATTCTTGCCTACTATTTTATGAGCGGTTTTTTGTTTATGGAAATAACAATCAGAAGCAGAGGAACAGAGAGTACTTTAGGAGCCCATATCGCCAACAATCTGTTTATTGCTATATTTCTAAATTACACATCAAGTTCTCTAATCAGTGAGAGTTTTTTCATCCAAAAGTACCCGATAATTGAAATTGATTTTTTAATCTTGTTTATCTGCAGTGCTTTAATCCTTAGATTAAGCAAAGACTCTGAGATTGCCTCTTTTGATTAGTTCTTCTATTATCGGGACGAAACATTAACAATCGGAGTGGGTATGGCTAAAAAAAGAGGAACCAAAAAGATTCTTCTGCTGGTTGCTTTGTTGCTTATCGGTTATGTTGCTCTTTGGTTTTTAACACCGTCTGTTGAGCAATATTATCAAAACGGAGAGGCATTAGTTTACGGGCGCCTAGAGTTGCCCTTTTTGGAAGAAGATCAGCAGTTAATAGAACATACAGGGTTTGCCCTTGTTTATGATGAGGAACATGAGCAAGCCCGCTGGGTTGCTTATCAACTGACACGAGACCATGTTTATGGCAACTTTTCGCGTAAAGATAATTTCAGAGAAGATCCTACCATAAAAACCGGTTCAGCAACGTTGGCCGATTACCGTGCCTCCGGTTACGATAGGGGTCATTTAGCACCGGCAGGCGATCTCTCCTATTCTGAGGAGTCTCTTTCCGATTCTTTTTACATGTCAAACATGAGCCCTCAGGAACCCTCTTTTAACAGGGGCATCTGGTCGACTTTGGAATCCTATGTCCGTTCATATGCGGCAACCGAGGGGCTGATTTATGTGGTAACCGGACCCGTATTAAGTGACGGTCCTTATAAAACCATCGGTAAGAACAAAGTTTCAGTTCCCGATTATTACTATAAAGTGATTCTAGATTACACTGAACCGGAGAAGAAGATGATCGGTTTTGTTCTCCCCAACGAGGGTTCAAAAGAGAGTTTGGAGATTTTTGCAACGACTGTCAGAGATGTTGAGAAGTTGACCGGAATTGATTTTTTC
>JBAYOE010000070.1:0-7393 GCA_041678405.1 Sphaerochaetaceae bacterium
ATAGCAAGTTCGGTTTATGTCCGTGATATTACTGATGACCAGCAGGAAATAGCAGCAACTTTAACTACCGGTATCTCTGTAAACCACTTTATAAGTGTGATAATTGCCCTCTTGGGTGGTTTCATTTGGCGACTGACAGGAATTGAGGTTCTATTTTCTCTCTCTGCTGTTTTGGGAATAATAAATTCTCTGTTTGCCGCCTCAATTAAAACTGTCGATAAAACTGCTATCAGCTAAACAATTAACTCTTTAAAAGTAGTTCTTCCTAATTTCAGATTTGACTTTAGAGAGTATGGGGTCTAATCTAAAATTTAGTTTAGGAGAATTCTTGATGAAAATTAATAAATCAAGTGAAAAAATCGCTTTGGTTAAACTGTTTTTAGCCCCGATACTATGGGGAGGAGGATTAATTGCCGGAAGAATTGTCAGCAATGAATTGCCCCCTTTTACCACCAGTTGCGTCCGATTTATAATTGCAAGTATTCTGATGCTCCTCTACCTCTACTTAAAAGAGAAACAATTTATTAAACCCACGAAAAAAGAGCTGTTTTGGGTGTTTTTGGTAAGTTTAACAGGAATGGTTTTTTTTAACGTCTTTCTGTTTGCCAGTTTAAAAACAATAACTGCCGTCAGGTCTTCGGTAATGTTGGCTTTTACCCCCGTCGTAGTTTCTGTCGCAGCTTTTTTCCTATTTAAAGAGAAAATATCTTTCAGTCTTCTTCTCGGAATAATCGGCGCAACCATTGGAGCTGTCTTAACAATTACCGAGGGAGATTTTGCCGCTTTGGCTTCTTCAGGTCTCTCTATGGGAGATGTGTTGATGATCTCTTCAGTCCTCTCGTGGGCTGCCTACAGCATAATAATCAAAAAAGCGATGACCCGCCTCTCTCCTTTGGCTCTTTTGACTTACGCCTCTATTTTTGGAGTTGTTATCTTATTCCCATTTACATTTTTAGAGGGAGGATGGTCTGCCCTCTTTAATCTGTCAGGCAGTGCTGTCTGGGGTCTCCTCTATTTAAGCATATTCTCTGCCGGAGTTGCTTATCTTTGGTATTTTGAGGGAATTGCGGTCGTTGGGAGCTCCAAAGCCGCAGTATTTTTAAACTTGGAACCTGTATCAGCAATATTTCTGGGGATTGTAGTGCTTAATGAAAAAATGAATGTTCCAATCTTTATAGGTGCAGTTTTAGTTATAGGTTCTCTCTATTTAGCGACTCTCAAAAAGTAGGTTCACTGTAAAAAGTTAAAACTTCTTTGGTTATTGGGTGGGTAAAAGTTAGCTTGCTTGCATGTAGACAGAGCGTTGAATCACTATCACCGTCTCCGTAGAGAGAGTCTCCGACAATCGGATGATTGAGTCCTTTTGGATGGGCACTGTGGACTCTTAACTGATGTGTTCTACCAGTTAGAGGATTAAATTCAACTCTGGTTACAAACCGGTCTTTCTGATTGAATGGTTCGACTTTTATCTTCTGCCAATGTGTTATTCCGACCTTACCCAAAACAGGATCGTATTTCTGACGCGGCTTATTCTCTTCATCATATCTGAAAGCCAGCTCTATAGTCCCGCATTCTTCCTTTATTATTCCGTCCAAGAGTGCAATGTATCTCTTTTCAACTCCTCTATTTATAAACTCGACAGAGATTGCTCGATGTGCTTCTTTGGTAAAAGCAAGTACCATCAACCCTGAAGTATCATAATCAAGACGATGCAGTGCCGGCTGTTCAATACAATCTGGATACAGCTTTTTTATCCTTGTAGCCACACTGTCGGTTTTATCCAAACCCCTTCCCGGAACAGACAAAAGTTTTGGTTGCTTATTTACAACAACGATATAATCATCTCTGTAAACTATTTCCAATCCCAACAGAGCACTCAATATTTTTTTGCATCTAGTAACACAAGGCGGATAAAACTCTTTATGTATATATTTTTTATCTAAGCTATCCAAACCGTAGTAAAATTCTGCCATGCTGATAGGTGTTAATCCTTTTTTAAATGCACTGCTTATCAGTTTAACAGTACTGCAGTTTCCGCTTCCTCCCGGAAAGTTATTCTGCCCAAAAATATCGTCAAAGGTAATAGATTTTCTATCTACGGTATAAAACTCATAAAGAGTGTTTAGTTGCCTGTGTAACTCTTTGGATTTCTCTTTATCATCCCTTACACCATAAATTTCTTTTAGCAATTTTTTATATTTTTGAACATCAAATGGGGGTTCTACCCAATTGGCAATTGAGACCTCTTCATTAA
Source organism: Sphaerochaetaceae bacterium (assembly GCA_041678405.1). Taxonomy (GTDB): domain Bacteria; phylum Spirochaetota; class Spirochaetia; order Sphaerochaetales; family Sphaerochaetaceae; genus JBAYOE01. The sequence goes on from JBAYOE010000070.1 coordinate 2,255, forward strand.
ACTGCCCACTAAATGCCTTTAAAACTACCTCTTTGTTTTGTGAATCTCGGCATACCAAAATTCCAAACATCTGTCCCCCAAGACCATTAAAAAGAGATTCTGTTTTATATTTACCTTCACTCTCAAAATCTATTGCCCCATATTTATCAAAATTTTGCTGAAGCTCCAAACAGAGTTGTTTTGCTCTTTGAGTTGAAAAAGGGTAAACCATGGTCTGATTTTAACAGAGTTACACCACTTATTACAATCTGAGACCTCTTTTAGATCTTATCAATTGTTGAAGTGATAGATTGAACTGAAAAGTGGTGTTCTTTGGAATCAAAATTATATTTTTGCGTGTCGGCCGTATAAGCCAACACGATTAAAATCACAGTGAGAAATATTGCACTAATTAAGTAGCGTAAACGTACCATCAAAGTCTCCTACATATCACAACAAGCTAATTCGCTTTTGGATACAGAAATTTTACAAATATTTTAATTACTGTTCACTTTGTTAATATAACTAGTATATTAGTGGCAGGAGGTGCGACTATTAAAAAGACAATTTTATTAACGGTTGTGATGTTCTCTTTGGCAGCCTTCTCCCTGTTTAGCAGCTCTTTGCTTTCATTCGGACCTCACTATTCTTACGTAACTGAAAATGCTCTTATCGACGGAGAAAAGGGTGAAACAACCCTTCACACCAGTGGCGTTTATCTCTCTTTTTACAAATTTTCCGATTATTACGATTTAGGATTTTTTCTTCACAGCTCTCTTTCAACTTTGTGGGAAGCCAGAGTCGCGACAAAAGATGATATAAAGCACCTCTATTTCAACGGAAATATCAACAACGGTTATTTTAGTCTCTCAGGCGGAATGGCTATTACAGAGCGCCTCAGTTACGATTCATACTTCTATTTCGGAATCGGTCCAAGCACTCATCTTTTCTTTTTTGAGGCAGAGGATAAACCTTTTTTAAATTTTATGTTTGGAGTAGGATTTTCGATGGGATACAACTACTTTATTACTCCATCATTCTACATCGATACCGGAACCATCATGGATTATAACTTCCTCTCATATTATAAAAACCCAAGCACCGCAAAGTGGATTAAAGAGGATAATTACGGAATGTACACTATTCGATACTACCTTGGCTTTGGGTTCTATTAATTACATTCGAACCTTTTTACAGGAACTGTTGCTTATTTTTCCCATTTTGTTATATGTAGTTACCTATTTCCTAATTAGTATATTTAACTGCCCATGCAACTCAAGGTGCGTTAGATATATAAAATTAAAAATTTTTAATCATCAGTAGCCATATAACCAGTTAAATTGATAAATCTTTTGTCTATGGGGTTCCAATTCAAAACATAACGTCCATCATCATCGTCATAAGCTACAATAGTAAGATCATCGTTAATTTCAGCTAAGCGGAAGTGATTTAAATAGTCATGGTTATCGAGATTAAATTTAAATGCCGAGCCTTCAAACAAAATTCGATAGCCTAAAATTTCCATCCCCTCTGTCCAATAGTCTTCCATCTCTTTATCAACAATGTATAAATACCAAATATTGAGACCACTGTTGTTTTGGATGCGCAGCACATAATCATTTAATGAGTCCAAATCGGCTTCTAAATCAAAATAGAGGTGATCTTGGTTAAACCTTATAGCCCACTCATAGTTATCGTCGGGGAACCAAGTATATTGGTACAAATCTCCATCACTATCGGTTGCTTTAAAAATAAGTTTTCGCCCACTATTTCCGATAAACTCTTCTAAAGCCGGCAGTTTATCTAAATTAACAACAATTGCCTTTTTAAAAATAAGGTCTGAATCGGGTAAAAGCTCGATTTTTTGTTCACCAAAACTAACTTCTATTGAAGTAAGGTCGTATCCGGTCTCATTAGCAATTAAGAGTTTGCCACTATTGGCAGCTGGCATAGTCCTATAATAATAGTAGATTCGATCGTCTGGGTTTAAAGTTATATCCCAAAAATCTAAGAAAGGATTCCAGCTGCGAAAATACATCTCTCCATCATCATTTAGAGCATTGATAACAAAAAGGCGCTCCGGACCAGAAGAGAGAGCTTTTTTCAGATTTGAGTGTTTGTCCAAATCAATCCAAATTTCTTCCCAATAGGGGAGCTCTTCATTTTCTTCTAATAGGTTAGCTATTTCTCCATTTTCGGCAAACATCGCTTCGTCAAAGATATCAATTTGCGTTAAGATAGTATCAGTATCGTTGTACACAACGATAAACTGCCCAAAACGTTCCACCTCATTTGCTGTGATAACCCGCCTATCTTTATAGGCAGTGATAATTGGTTTATCAACATCTGTACTTAAAACATACTCTTCTAAAGGTGCCTCTAATTCTTCTTCAACAGTCGTTAAAACTTCTGCGTTTACAGTGCTGTTTGTTTGCTCTGCAATTACTTCTTCTTCAGCAAATTCAACAGTAGTAGCACAAGAGAGAGTAAAGGCAATAAGAACAAAAAGTGTAAGAAAATACGGTATTTTTTTGCTCTTTTTCATAATAGGTTCCTCCTTATTTAGCTCAACCTGCGTAAAAAAGTGCTCGGTTAGAAAATAATACCGGGAAGATATATCGACTAGATAATTTGATATATCAATGTAATATTAAATGGAAAAAGGGGTACTATGGTGAAAAAACTACTTGCCCTCTCTTAATTTTTCTTTTTGTCACCCAAATTTTGGCGGCAGTTAGTTGGCACTCTTTTAGTGCACAGTACAACAACTCCAACACAAATGGGTTTTATAAAGGGGACAATATTGATACGACTTTAGATGCTGTTGGGCTACCTACTCTTTCTCAATTTTTTTGGTGGAGGATTTGAACCTTAGTTTTACACACTTCGTTTTTACGTCCCAAGTTTTGGGAGATAAGAAAACCTAGCGCGATTCTCTACTTTGACTTTGATGCAGTGAGTAAGCCCCTTTTGGCATGTGTTATGGTAGCTGTAGCTATCTGCAAAAAGTTCTTTTATGCCGGGAATTATTACTTTGGAATAGGGCTTTTTATACAATTACTTAGTTATGCCACTTCTGAAGTGACAGGCTTTGGAATGTACTCTCTGAACACTTTTATTGGTGTCGGTTTTATCTATTGAGTCTGTTATTAGGCTAAAAAATATACGCCAAAGAGGATTCGAACCTCTGACCCACAGCTTAGAAGGCTGTTGCTCTATCCAACTGAGCTATTGGCGCAAAAGCATCTATTCGGGGCGAGAGGACTCGAACCTCCGGTTTCTTGCTCCCAAAGCAAGCGCCTTAGCCACTAGGCAACGCCCCGAAATCTGCATAACGGAATGGAGTATACTTGTTTTTTGACCAAAACGTCAAGGCAAATGGCTATTGACAGACTATTTGAGTAATGGCCAAATAGGCTAATGGCACTTTCAAAAGAGACACAGGCATTAAAGAGTTATGAAATCTTAAATGGAATTAGTCCAAAGCAAATCTCATTTCTTTCGGCTACAGATCCGTTTAAACTTTTAATCAGCGTGATACTGTCAGCCCAGACAACCGATTTACAGGTAGAAAGGGTTATAGGAACCTTATTTGAACAATATCCCACATCCAAAGAGCTTTCTGATGCCGATGTTGAAACGGTAAAAGAAATTATTAAAAGCACCGGCTTTTACTCAGTTAAGGCTAAAAATATTATAGCTACCAGTAAAATCTTGGTTGAAAGTTTTAATGGGAAAGTTCCTTTGACAATGGAAGATCTGACATCGCTACCCGGAGTTGGACGAAAGAGTGCCAGTGTTATAATCGGTCAAATCGGTAATAAACCGGCCATAATAGTTGATACCCACTTTTCAAGAGTCGTAAGGCGAATCGGTTTAACCGATACAACTGACCCCGTTAAAATAGAAAGGGAGGTTGCAAAACTGCTTCCTCCCAAATTCCATTATCGATATTCAATGCTTATTAACTACCATGGCCGGACAGTTTGCTTTGCCCGCAAGCCAAATTGTTTTGAATGCTCTATAAGTTCCTATTGCGACAGTTTTCCCATCACTTAATGGTCACATAAGTTATCAACACTTTCTAGTGTTCCCTCTAAAAAGTCTTTTATCAACTCATCGGAGTTCTTTATCGGCGCACCGACTATTACCTCAATTTTGTACTGTTGAAAGAGCGAAATTGCACTTTGCCCCATTCCACCGGCAATAATGGTTTTAACACCTTGATCTGCCAAAAAGCGGGGTAAAACTCCCGGTTCATGTTTCGGAGCCTCTTTCTCACTCTTACTGAGTATCTCTTTTTTATCTAGGTCAACTTCAAAGAATGTGAAAGTTTTACAATGTCCGAAGTGGGCATTCAATCTGTCATTATGTGTAGGAACGGCTATTTTCATTTTATTCTCTCCTCATCTGTTCAATTGTATCACTTATCTCACTGTATTTTTCTGTAATCGGCGAGTCTTGGTATCTGATGACGTATGGGAGTCCCGCATCCCCGGAAAGACCAAACGAAGGGTCAATTGGAATTGAACCCAAGTATGGTATTTTATATTTCTCGGCTAAGGCTTTGCCTCCCCCGCTGCGGAAAATTTCAGTGACTGTTTTACAGTTTGGACAAACAAAGCCCCCCATATTCTCAATAATTCCGATTAAATTCATTTTCATCTGGCGACTAAAATTTACCGAACGGGCTACGTCGCTGACAGAGACCTGCTGTGGAGTGGTAACCAACACGGTCTCAGCTTTCTCTTTTAACTGCTGAGCAACCGAAAGAGGCTCATCACCGGTTCCCGGAGGACAATCAATAAATAAATAATCGAGAGGGCCCCAGGCGACGTCATTTAAAAACTGTTCAATCAAAGAGTTCTTTAAAGGCCCGCGCCAAATGACAGGGTCATCATCATTTTCCAACAGAAATCCAACACTCATTACCTCTAAATTGAATAAGTCACCTAGTATCACAGGCTGTATCCCATCGGCAGCTTGAGTGATGGTAATGTTTTTTAAATTCAACATCGTAGGAATACTGGGACCGTGGATATCGACATCAACAAGACCAACCCTTTTACCCTTGGCAGCCATTGAGAGGGCTAAGTTTAAGGCGACAGTGCTTTTACCAACTCCGCCCTTGCCACTCATAACCATTATGGTTCGCCTTTG
>JBAYOE010000071.1:0-7361 GCA_041678405.1 Sphaerochaetaceae bacterium
AGGAGATGAATCAGCTAAAGTTGAGTTTAGAAGTACCTATTTAAGCGGCAATTATAATGATATTAAAATTGAGCTGAAGGAGTTAGACCTTAAAGGTAAAACAGAGAGTTTAAGCTATTTTGATTCAAATGTAGCTTTTAAGAGTCTTTTGGCTGATTATGAAAATTATAAACTAAAGAGTTCCGAAATATATCTTGAAGCAGAAGGAGAAACCGGCGACCTCAAAGGAATTCTCTCTTTTAATGACTCAATTGAACTCTATAAAGATAATGATTTGGTTGCTTCTCTTAACAAAAGTCAAATTGAATTTTCCTTAAAAGAGGATATCCACAAAATTGACCTTATTAGCGATAGTTTATCTGTTCCCAATATAAAGGGCATATTTGAAGTAGATCCTTTAGAGAGCGGACAATTAAAAAATTTACATCTTGGTCTTGAATTTGACCAAAAGATACAACTAACTACCGATTTTTATTTTGAAGGGATAACTAAAATCCCCCTTATTGAGAACATAACTGGTCAATTTGACTTAGGTATGGTTTTAGAGAAAGATTTTAAGCCTGTTAGTGGGTATTCAAACATTAAAAACCTGACAGCAACCAATGGCTTGGGACCGATTAGCGCTAAATTTAATTTTTTAGAGCAACAGATATCGGTGGATGCTCAATTTAAAGACTCTCTGAAATTGAATGGTATTTATCATTTAGAGAATCATGAAATAGAGTTTGAGTTTAAATTTAACAATTTTGGATTAATGCCTTTGAAAGAAAGTTTAGAGAGCCTCAATTTTCAGTTTATAGATTTAATCGGGACTGAGAGTGCCCTTAACGGAAATATTGTTTACAAAGGAGATTTGCGATTTCTAAATGGCTCTGGTGATATCAATTTAGAGATTTTAAATTTTAAAGTTGAGAATCGCCTTTTTAACATTAAAACTGCATTAAAAGGAAGTTTTGATTCCGAAGCTTATTTTATTGATCATTTGAGCTTTGAAGGGGAGGGGCTGGAAGCTTTTTACAGCGGTTCTATTGACAGAGTTGAATTAATACCCGAAGGAAACATAGTTATAAAAGAACTGACAAATAATCAGGTTCTTTTAGAGGGCTCTTTTAAGAGGGATTTAGAACAACTGTATCTTTACTCTCTAAGTTCAAATCTTTTAGGAAAAACTGTCTTAGATGGACACTTGCGATGGTCAGAAGAACGAATTCTTTACTCGGAGGGATTTTTAAAACTTCCTACTATCAGCTATCCTGTTAGTTTATTTGTGGATACCTACAACCTTTTGGCAAAACTGAACTTAGAAAATCTGGAAGTTGTCATTGATTTCTTAAGTGAACCAACCCATGCGTCAATGGTTATGATGATAGATGGTTTCCAACTACCACCTCTCAATATAGCCCCTTTTAAAGATAAAGCTGTTGTTAAAGGAGTTGTTGAGGCCAATTTTTCACTCACCGATAATCTGTTTCTAGTTGAAAGTTCCTCTTTAAAAGTTGATAACCTTTATTGGGACAACAGTAACAGATGGTCAATTAATACCGACTTTGTCGCAGATCCTTATCAACTCAGAATTAACAATCTTACCTATACTGATAAATTTGGGAGTTTAAAAGGGTCTTTAAGTTTATTAAACAGAGAGTTGAAAAGTTTATTTGAGAGAAAATTAAACAACTTCTTTTTCAATGTTGATATTCTCGGAGACGATGACTCTTTCATTAAAGGTTATTTTTACAGTGAACAAGACAATGAGACTCTTGCCAAAGGGCTTTTGGTTGTCGATAAATTGGATAGCTCCCGATTCCTAAAAAACTCGACGGAAAAATTAAATATTAAATTAGTCGGACAAACAGATTTAGCTGAAGAGGCTAATTTAAATTTAGAAATAAAAAGTGAAAATATCATCCTAAAAGGAGCGGTGGAAGACAATACAATAATCATAGATGAGGGGGCTTTAAAAAGCGGTGTATTTGGGGTTTTTATCGATAAAGGGAGTCTCGATTTAGAAGGTTCTTTAGATATTAAGGGAAGCTTAACTATTGATTCCCCGATAACATGGCGAGATGCCTCTTCAAATTTACCTTTTACGATAGAGACAAAATTAAAAAAATCAAAAAACCTGAATCAATTAATCGATAACATTATTGATTTAAAATATTCAATTCCCAAAACGACCATTACAAATGGTGAAACTACCCTTTACGGTTTAATTAAATGGCCCGAAGGCAGCCACTCTTTGGAATATAATGACAGACTTTTAGAAGTGAAACCTCTCAGTAACGGCGCAATAGATCTAAACTATAACCTAAACAGCGGTTTTATAAATGTAACGGCAAATGAGAATTTCCCGTTTCCTTTAAAGGCCAATGGGCTAATCAATTCAAAAGAGATTGCTTTGAACATCTCTGAGATTAAGTTGCAGATGAAACATCTGAACGCCTTTTTTATGGAACCAATAATAGATTTTAAAAGTGGAGTGATGGTTGGCAACGGCTGGATTGAGGGTCCCTTTAAAGACCCCGAATATTGGGCAACTTTTAGTGGCAGCAGTGTTGAAATGACAACATTCTGGACGGTAGGAGAGCTTATTTCAATAAAGAATCCAACTGTTATGGTAGCTGAAAATACCGCAACAATTAATCCATCCTATGTGACGGTAGTTCACGAATCAGGACGTTCTACAAAAGCATTAGCTAAAATGGAAGCAACTTTAGAGAAGTGGAATATACCCAACTACAGGTTGGATATTATTGAAATAGAGAATCCAATCTCTTTTTGGCTGCCTCTCTTTTTGCTGGACCTAAACATAGAGGCTAAGGTTCAGGGTCCTTTTGCAATTGAAGGGACTCCCGATGAAGAGACTCTTTACGGCGATATTACAGTAAGTGATGCTAAAATCAGCTTTGGAATCCCCAATATCCCTTCTTGGGTAGTAGAAAAGAGAAGAACAAGTATAGATATGACTCTGCAAACTGGACGCAACGTAAGTTTTGTCTATCCCAATGATGACTCTCCGATCTTAAGTGCCACTTTGGCAGATAACCAAACGGTTCAATTGAAAGTATTTGCGCCAAGTATGCTGACAACAATGAGCGGAGAATTGGCATTTCGCAGCGGAGAAATCTATTATGTTCAAAAAAACTTCTATATCACTGAAGGGTCTTTGAAGTTTCCGTCCATCGGAACAACATTTGATTCCGAGCTTTTGGCTCTATTAAATCTAAGGGCCCGTCTAAGAGAGTTTGATGCTGAGGGAAATAGAATAGATATCTATTTGGTATTGCAAGACTCCCGTTTTGATTCAATAAATCCCCGTTTTGAATCGATTCCATCCCTCTCAACAAATGAGATTTTAGAGCTGCTGGGCCAAAGCATTGTTGCTCCGGGAGGTTTCAGAGACAGTGCTTTACACTCAGTTGTCTCGGTAGCCAGTGCAGCAACCGATGTAATCAGTCGTCTCGGATTATTTCAGGCAACAACAATAAGTATCGGGTTTACAAATATTATCAGAGAGTCACTTGGTTTGGATGTTTTTACCATAAGAACAAACCTTTTACAAAATATTTTATTTGAAGCCTTGCCGGGACTCGGCTATGATTCTTACGTCTCTCCGTTGGCCCGTTATTTGGATAACACAACCATCTATATAGGAAAATACTTAAGTGATGATTTTTATCTGCAAGGAATGGTTCACTTTAGACAGGATAGCGGTTTTAAAGGCTCCTCATTCTTAGCAAATGATTTGAGAGTCGATACAGAATTAAGTGTGGAATGGACAAACCCTTTGGCAACTTTTAGCTTCTTCACCCAACCCGAAGAGTTGTCGGTTTTTGAATTCTTCGATACTATTGGCTTTAGTATAACGAAGCGTATTGAGTTTTAGAAGGAGACTTCATGTTACGAAAATTTAGTCTAATAATTATTTTACTTGCGGTTGTATTTACTATCAGCGGAGCTGACGCTACCCTTTTAGAAACTTGGTGGGTTGGTAAACCTATTGAAAAGTTTATCTATGTTGATCTGCTGAATATCCCTTCTGAAACCATTGACCCATTGGTAAAACCTCTTATCGGGAAGCCTTACAATCAAAACGAAATTGATGCTTTGCAAAATAGGCTTTTAGCAACCGGGGATTTTATAGAAGTTGAATTTATTCCTGCCAGATTTGAAGGAAGCACCGACAAAGTGCTTGTTTACATCGAATTTGTCGAACAGAAATCGCTTGGCAAAGTTGTATTTAACGGGAATAAGATAATCAGTTCGGAGGAATTATATTCTCTCCTCACATTAAAAATAGGACAGCGGTTTGATGTTAACTCATTAAGACAGGAAACGGAGATAATAAAAAGAGCATATCAAAGAAAAGGGTATGACCGAGTTGATGTTCTCTACTCTTATGAGAGAGATGCCGTTACAGATACAATTGTGTTGACTTTCAACCTAACAGAGTATGAGTGGTATCTTAACAAACCGATAAGGAGTTTTAGTTATGAAGGGTTAAAAAATGTCTCAAAAGATTTGATTGACGATTTAACCTATCCTTATATCGGGAAAAACTTTACCCAACAGCTTTACCGTGAAGTTGAGACAAAATTAAATGAGTTGCTTAAATTCAGTCTTTTTCAAGCCGAAGCCAAAAGAACAGGTCCAACCAACAACGATTTAATGTTGGTCTTTAAGTTTACCGAACTCCCTGTGATAAACGAGATTACCTTTACAGGCAACAGTAGCATCAGACCAAAAGTACTTGAAGATAACCTTACTATTAAAAAAGGAGAATTTCTTTCTATTGCGGCAGTGAATGCATCTAAAGAGGAGTTAGTTAATCTTTACAAGAAGAGAGGATATTCTCAAGTTGTGATTGATTCTGCTTATACGATTGATGAGAAAAGTAATCTTCTCAACTTAACCTATACAATTAAAGAGGCTCAGCAGGCTAAAATAAGTGAAATAGTCTTTGAAGGTAACAAAACTTTAAGCAGTTCAACTTTAAGGAAAGAGATTTCAAGCAAAGTTCAGTCTCTTTTTAACTCAGGAAACTACGAAGAGGCAAAAGTCACCTCTGATATTCAGGCTCTCCAGTTAGTATATCAAAACCGAGGCTACATCGATATTGAGATTGACGATGTTTTAGTGGAAGACCTTGATTCAGATAAGGAGAATGTTAGAAAACTAAAACTGACGTTTAAAATTAACGAGGGAGAGCAGTACTTTTACGGCGGAATAGAGGTAGAAGGCAATACTGTTTACAATGACCAAGAAATTAGAAGTCTTCTCACCCTTAAAGAAGAGACTGTTTTAAATATCTCAAAAGTACAGCAGGAAATCAGTAAAATTGCCGATTTGTATTGGAATGAAGGGTATGTAGAAAACACCATTGATGTCGAAGAAATAAGAGATGAAACTAATCATCTTATAACCTACATAGTTAAAATCGGTGAAAGAGGTCAGGCTGTTGTTGAAGAGGTGATTATAAGGGGTTTAACAAAGACAAAGCCCTATGTACTGCAAAGGGAGTTGGCTCTGAATGCAAATGATATCTTCAGTAAGGAAAAGTATATCAAAAGTGCCCAAAATCTTTACAACACCGGATTGTTAACCGATGTTGAACCTTCAATAAGTTATGGAACAAAAGAGAACTCCTTAGTTGTCACCTACGATGTCAAAGAGGGAAACCAAATGAACATCGGCTTTGGGGCAACATTCGGGGGCAACGTCGAAGGCTTTCCTGTCAGTGGATTCCTCTCATGGGCCGATACTAACGTAGGGGGAACAGGTCGTGATTTAGAGATTATGACCGAGCTTTCACCCTCAAGCCAAAGTGCCACTATCTCTTTTAAAGATGACTGGGTTAAAGATAAGAGATGGTCTAATGCAATAAATCTCTCTTTCAACCGCACTTCTTATAAAAACGGAAGGCAATTGGGTAATTACTCCCCAACAACCGAGTTAAAGAACAATGAAGCCTATCCACTCCCATTCCAAAGTTACCAAGAGTGGAAAGACGCAGGATCTCCGACCCCTGACGCTGAATTTTTAATGCCGTATGAGTATCTGAGAATCTCTTTGGGTTATAACACCGGCTACACTTTTATGTTTAATGCCGGCCGACTCTCTTTGGGAATAGGGCCAACTTTTACCCTGAACAGAGCCTATTTTGATTCTTCGGTTTTTACACCTTTCGACTACTCCATTACTCAGTACGGGGAAAAGTGGCGATTCTCAAACCGATTGGGTATCTCTGCTACTTGGGATGGAAGAGACCTGATTCAAAACCCAACCAAAGGGTATGTCGTAAGTCAAAGTCTTACCTATTCAGGGGGGATTTTAGGCGGACTTTCTAACTATATGCGTTCATCTACCAGCGCTTCAGCTTTTTTAAAACTGTTTGAGATTCCGGGTGAAAAACCGACTCCGGGTGTAATCAGCATAAACACGACAGTCAGTTTTATGTTTGACCAGTTTTTTATGAAAGACGGGAAATGGGTTAAAGGGATGAGCGCCTCGAAATATGAGTATCTCTATATTGATGGGATAACTTTAGCCAGAGGAATTACTCCAGAGTTCTATTTTGAATTCTTATGGGACTCCTCGTTGGAATTTAGCATCCAATTAGCCGAGAACGTACTTTGGGCTGAAGCTTTTGTCAGTGCAACAGGTGCTTCGGTAGAGTTGGATACGATAGGAACAAACCCCCTTAACTGGTATTTTGCAATGGGTGCAGGAATAAAGCTAAAAATTCCGGGCTTTCCGTTGGGATTGTACATAGTTAAAAATGCCCATAAATATGGCGATAGTCCGTTTAAGTGGGAGAGTGGACCAATCTTCAAAACTAAAGGGGAAGACAGTGGCTTAAAGCTTGTACTGGCAATAACTACCAGTATTTATTAAGCTATTACAATGAGTGATAAAAGATTGACTCCGATGATGGCTCAATACCTCAAGTTGAAAGAGGAGCATCGAGATGAGGTGCTCTTCTTTAGACTCGGTGATTTTTATGAGATGTTCTTAGATGATGCCGTTGAGGTCTCCCGAATTTTAAACATCACTCTAACGAGCAGAAACTCAATTCCGATGTGTGGAATACCTTACCATGCGGCTAAGACCTACATTAAAAGATTGTTGGATGCCGGTAAAAAGATTGCAATTTGCGAACAAACTGAAATTGACCCCCAAGGACGGACTTTGGCTAAAAGGGAGGTTGTTCAAACTATTACTCCGGCAACTGCAGTTGAAGATGAGTATATCGAACACTCTTCAAACAACTACCTTTTGACTATCTCATTGGAAAAAGAGATTATTAGCTGCGCCTACAGCGAACTTTCAAGTGGGACAATCTATCTGGTTGAATTGGAAAACGA
>JBAYOE010000072.1:0-7159 GCA_041678405.1 Sphaerochaetaceae bacterium
ATAATATCTACACTGTGGTTAACAGCAAATATTTACCAAAAATAGACAACACTGTTGTCTGTAGAATAAAAGGGAAAGTCCTTAGCGACATTGAGGATTCTTACAATCCTCTGGCTGTCGGCGATTGGGTAAAATACTCTGATGAGCTTCTTATTTATCAGAGGCTTGAACGAAAAAATAGTTTTGAACGGTACAACTTAAAGAGTAAAAGTAACCAGACTCTGGTTGCCAACATGGATTTGGTTTTAATTGTCGGCAGTAAAGACAAACCTCCGTTCAGACCCCGTTTTATCGACAGAGCGATAGTCTGTTCTCATGACAATGAGATAATGATTCTCCTAAATAAAGGGGACTTAGAACTTGACGATATGATGAGAGAGCGTTTTGATCTTTACAAAGAGTTGGGTTATAACACAAAAATAGTCAGTGCTTTTAACGAACATGAAATCCAGGAGTTAAAAGAGGAACTTAAAGGCTTGAAAGTTGCCCTAATAGGGCAGTCGGGGGTAGGGAAATCAACAATTATCAACGCCCTGCTCGGTTCACAGGAGGTTCAAAAAATCGGAAATATTTCCCATAAGTATCAAAGAGGGCGTCATACAACCCGCTTTTCGGTAATGCTGGATGCCAAAGAGTTCTTATTAGTCGATACCCCCGGAATGAGAGAACTCCATATCCCAACTACTGAGATAATTAACATTGCTTCCTCTTTTCCTGAATTTAGAAAAGTGGCTGACGAATGCACATTCAGCGGGTGTTTACATATCCATGAGCCTGGATGTGCTGTAAAAAGAGATTTAGAAATGAATCTTATCAATGAAGATCGATACTTCAGTTATTTGAGAATGGTTGAAGCATTGGAAGAACGGCCAACAAGGTATTAGAAAGTGGACTTAAGGACAATAAAAGATTTAGAGTTTAATCTCTTGATTGATCGGTTGGTTGAAGAAACCCTCTCTGAAGAGGGGGCAAAAACCATAAGAAATGAGAAGTTTCTCTTTGAAGAAAACGAGATAAAGAGGCGCCAGAATATTATTGACGATCTGATTTATCTTCACTCTTTAGATATCCCCAAACCGCAACGGTTTTGTTCGGTAGAAAAAGCTGTTAAAGAGTTGGAGTTTGTTCACTCTTCTTTGGATGGACAGCAGCTGTACAGTGTGGCTAGTTACATTGAAAGTGCCCAAATATTCAGCGATTTCTGTCGTTATGATGATCAAAGAAAAGAGGCTTTGCCAAAAACTCTTTTTAATGAAATTTCCCTTTCTTTGAAAGAGTTTCAAAAAAGGATATTTGACGAACTTGAAGCTCCCGGTTTTGTTAAATCGACTCACCCGGCAATTGTCCGTCTGACTAAAATAGTGGAAAAGAAGCGGAAGGAACGCAACGATTACAGCTTTAAATTTCTTGAAGAAAACAGGGAGCTTTCGGGTGGGGAACAACCGGTGTTTAGAAACGAGAGGGTAGTTCTTCCCCTAAGGAGCGAACATAAAAGCAGAGTCGCAGGAATAGTTCACTCCTACAGCAACACAAAAGCTACAATGTTTATGGAGCCTAGCAGACTTGTTGAATTGAACAACAGTTTTATTGAGGCTCAACAGGCAATTGAGATAGAGATTCGCAAAATACTTTCCGAATTATCAAAAGTCCTACACAGTGTAAAAGAATCTCTTTATTCTCTTTTAAATGAGGTTGCATTTGCCGATTCTCTCTTTGCCAGAAGCCGTTTTGCAATCAAGACCAACAGTCATCGACCTTCAATAAGTGAAAATAAAGATATTATTATTTCAAACGGACGCCACCTTCTTTTAAAAGAACGGGCCGTTCCCATCTCTTTGGTAATTAAAGACGGTATAAAGGGGCTGATTTTAAGCGGCCCAAACGCCGGAGGAAAAACGGTAACAATTAAGACAGTTGGACTTTTAGTGTTGATGCACCAGTTTTTTTACTATATCCCGGCTTCCGAAGAAAGTTCATTGCCCCTCTTTAACTCTGTTTATACCGATATAGGGGATCTTCAATCGATAGAGCAGTCCCTTTCGACATTCAGTGCCCATATGAAAAATATAGCCAGAATACTGAAAGTATGTGACGAAAAATCGCTTCTGATTTTTGATGAGTTGGGAAGCGGAACCGACCCACTTGAAGGTTCCTCTTTGGCAAGGGCTATTTTAGACTACAGTATTAAAAAAGGAGCCCTTATCTTAATAACGAGCCACCATAACAGTCTTAAGCAATATGCATACCTTGAGAAAGAGCTGTTAAATGCCTCAATGGAGTTTGACGATAGAAGTCACCGCCCCACTTATCGGATAATTGAAGGGCTGCCGGGATCCTCGTATGCCTTAGAGAGTGCCAAAGCAATGGATTTGCCAAAAGAGGTTATAGCAGATGCAAAAATTCTTTTGGGTTCCAAAGCTTTGGAACTCTCTTCTATCATTAAAAGTCTTGAACAGAGAGAGAAAGAGATAAGCGAACGTCTTTCTAAAATTGAATCAAAAGAACACCAGCAAAAAGAACTTTCAAGAAAAATTGAACTGCAGAAATTGGAGTTAAAACAAAAAGAGCTCTTTTTAAGACAAAAGCAAATTGCCTCCTTAGAGTTCTTTATAAGGGAGAAACGTTCTGAGTTGGAGAACCTCGTTACGGATCTTAAAGAGGGGGAACTTAACCGCCAAAAAACCAAGGGAGTAAAAAGCTTCATTAAATCTTTGGAGGATAAGAAAGATGAGAGTGAAAAAACTATAGAGGATCTTAAAAAAGAGGTGGAAGAACCAAGCGATGAGAGTGAGAAAGAGTTTGAAGTAGGGATGAGTGTTTTAGTGAAAGAGCACAACAAAGAGGGCCAAATTCTCAGAAAAGAGAAAGACGGTTCATATTTAGTGGCTGTGGGTGTTTTAAAGTTAACTCTTGAATCTTCTCAACTAAAGCAAATAAACAAACAAAAAACTAAAGTATCGGTTAGTTTTCAAAGTTCATCCGTAGCGCCAAAAACTACCGTTGATGTAAGAGGATTAACGCTGAGTGAGGCTTTGGAGGTCTTAAAGAGACAAATTGAAGCCTCTTTGGTTCATTCACTGCAAACTTTTTCGATTATACACGGAACCGGAGACGGAATACTTTCTAGAGGAATCCACTCTTATTTACAAAATGAAACCAATGTGAAATCATTCTACTTTGCCAGAAGCGAAGACGGGGGATACGGAAAGACTTATATAGAGTTTTAGGGGGAATTTATGAGTGATTATACTGACGGCAGTGGATTGCAGTACCATTTAAACATAAAAAAAGGGGATGTCGGAAAGTATGTGATACTGCCCGGAGACCCGCACCGATGTAAACTGATTGCAAGTTACTTTGAAAATCCTGTTTTGATTGCCGACAGCCGCGAATATGTTACCTACAGCGGTTATTTGGCAGACACTAAAGTCAGTGTCTGCAGCACCGGAATAGGGGGTCCTTCAGCAGCTATAGCTTTGGAAGAGTTGGTAAAAGCGGGTTCCGATACATTTATTAGGGTGGGCACATGCGGAGCAATAGCGACAGAGATTATTGGGGGCGATATCGTTATCGCAACTGCAGCGGTAAGAAACGAGGGGACTTAGCGGGAGTACGCACCGATTGAGTTTCCCGACGTGGCAAATATAGAAGTTGTCAATGCTTTAAGCATTGCTGCTAAAACCTTAAAAACAAACTACCATCTCGGGGTAGTGCAGTGCAAAGACTCTTTTTACGGGCAACACAATCCTGAAATTATGCCCGTCTCATACGAGTTGCTAAACAAATGGGAAGCTTGGAAAAGATTGGGAGTCGTAGCCAGCGAGATGGAGTCGGCGGCTCTGTTTGTTGTCTCTTCTTATTTAAAAGTGCGCAGTGCAAGTGTTTTTGTCGTTGTCGGTAATCAGGAGAGGGAGAAAATGGGTTTAAGCAATCCTATTAACCACGATACAAAAGCGGCAATCGAAGTCGCAATAGGAGCACTGCGAAATCTGATTGCCGCCGATAATGGTTAGATTAAATTTTTAAGCTTTGGCTAATCTTTTTCCCATCTCAACTGCCTGAGCAATTTCATCAAGGTCGGGATTCCATTTAATTCTCAAAGGCTCATCAACAACGTTGTAGCCACTCTCTTTAAGATAATCGGCAATCTTTTTGGGAGCTTCACCTGTCCACCCAAAGCATCCGAAGGAGGCTGCTTTTTTGTTTTTCATTTTCAAAGAGCGCATAAAGTGTAAGAAACCGGCAACGCTTCCCAGAATGTCGTTACCTACGGTTGGGGAACCTACCACAACCATTTTTGATTTAAAAATCTCTGTTATTACATCGTTTTTATCGGTTTTTGAAATATTGTAAACTTTTACGGTGACATCTTTGTCGGCTTCAACAATACCTGCGGCAATCGAGTCGGCTAATTTACGGGTTCCTTCCCACATTGTGTCATAAACGACAGTTATCTGATTCTCTTGGTAATCGTCACACCACGCAGCATATTTTTCTACAATCTGAAGTGGATTGTCACGCCAAATAACACCATGACTGGTTGCAATGATATCGATTGTTAAATTTAGCGCTAATACTTCTGCCAGTTTCTTTTTTAAAAAAGGATTAAACGGAGTCAGAATGTTGGCATAGTATTTCATTGCCTCATAATCCAAAACGCATTGATCTGCTAAATCATTAAAAAGACCGCTGGTTGCATAGTGTTGTCCGAATGCATCGTTACTGAAAAGGATGTTATCACCCGTTAAATAACAAGCCATGCTGTCGGGCCAATGAAGCATTGTCATCTCCACGAAAACCAAACTTTTGCCGTTTCCCACATCCAAGGTGTCCCCGGTTTTAACCACTTTGAAATTCCAATCTTTGTGGTATTGTCCTTTAAGAGAATCAACCCCTTTTGCGGTACAATAAATGGGACAGTCTGGAATCAGTTCCATAAGTTGCACTAAAGCTCCGCTGTGATCAACTTCTCCATGGTTGGCAACAATAGCATCAATTTTGTTCAAATCAATTTCTTGGGCAAGATTTTTCACAAACTCATCGCTGAAAGGTCTCCAAACGGTGTCAATTAAGACATTCTTCTCTTCTTTGATAAGGTAGGAGTTGTATGTTGACCCTTTGTGAGTAGAATAATCGCTCCCATGAAATTGCCTTAGTTCGGTATCGATATGTCCGACCCAATAAACATTATTTTTAATATGTTGGTTCATATTATCCCTCCCTGAGTCGTCAGTATACTATAGCTTTGCAAAATTTGTATATGAAATTGGCTAAAAGGTTAAAAGAGTCCTTTTTTTGCCCAGATAATAGGCGATTTAGCCTAAATTACTCCAATTGTGATAAAATTTGATAGGATAAAAGGTTGAGTTTTTCTCGTTAGCTGTTTATAGTGAAACAATATTATAAGGTGGAATTGCCCATGGAACTTCAGATTCAAGATTTAGTTAACTCAATTAAGAGAGACGGAATTGATCAAGCTGAAAAAGAATCGGCTGAAATTATAGCTAAAGCTAAATTAGAAGCCGAAGCTATCCTTGACAATGTTAACAAAGAAGCTTCAAAAATTTTAGAAGATGCCAACAAAGAGGTAGCTGTATTAAAGCAAAGTGCCTTTGCAGCTATTAATCAGAGTGCAAGAGATCTCTCCTTGTCCTTACAGGAGAGTATAAAAAAACAATTTGAAAGACTTCTAGGTGAAAATGTCACTAAAGCTCTCAGCTCAACTGAACTTGTTAAGTTGATAGTAGAGGTTGTTAAAATTTCTCTGATTGACTCTAAAGATGCCGTTGTCGGCCTTGGTGCCAAAGATGCCAAGAAACTGGCCGACTCTTTAAAAGGGGAGTTAACTCAACAATTGAAAGATGGATTGGTCATTAAACCGGTTGAAGGCCTCGATTTTGGCTTTAGACTCAGTAGCAAAAAAGATGGCAGCTACTTTGATTTTAGCAGCGATGAGATAACAAATTTATTAAAACCTTTTTTAAGCAGCGCCATTAATGATATTTTATCTTCCGAGAAGAGTAATTAGGAGTCTGTTGTGGCCTCTTATTACTACCTAATCGCATCACTGCCCACTTTAACTTTTGACGGAGTCTCCTCTTTGACTGTTGATAAGTTTATGGCCTTGTGCCAGGAACAACTTTCTAAAAGCGATTACAGAATTTTAGAGAATCTCTTTAACAAAGAAGAGGCTCCTTTGCACCCATTTGTCACAAATTGGAGAGAATATAACCACTCATTTGAGAAAGTATTAACCAATTACAGAATGCATCGGCTGCAGCGAGTCAGTGGGGAAGGGCAAAGCAAAAGTTTTGGGGAAGCCGATTTGGTAGAGGTGGTTAAGGCAGCTCTAAACAGTGAAAACCCCCTACAGGGAGAGCTTGTTTTACTTAAACATAGATGGAACTTTGCCTCATTTTTAGCCGCTTCCAAATATTTTGAATTAGAGGTTGTCTTAACTTATGCAATTCAGTTGGAGATGGTTCAAAGAAGAGCTCTCTTTAAAACACAAGAGGGAACGAAAGAGTTTGAGAGCCTTTTTAAGAGACTGCAAACGACTATTAAGAGCATATAAACGGAGTGTACTGTTATGGTAAAAAACAGCGGAAAAGTTACCGGCATAAACGGAAACATGGTCACCGTAGAATTTGACGGGGACGTTTCGCAAAATGAAGTAGGATATATTGTACTTGGCGACAATGAACGCTTAAAGTCGGAAGTAATTCAAATCAACGGGCAAGTTGCCTCTTTGCAGGTCTTTGAGATGACCTCAGGTGTCCAAGTAGGCAACCTTGTCGAATTCAGCGGCGAATTATTAAGTGTTGAATTGGGTCCGGGGCTCTTAACTCAGATTTATGACGGTTTGCAAAACCCGCTTCCGGAGTTGGCTCAACAGTGCGGCTTTTTCTTACAGAGGGGTATTTATTTAAAACCGATTCCCAATCAGGATTGGGAGTTTAGTCCTGTGGTAAAAGCAGGCGATACCCTTTATCCTGGTGATTCATTGGGTACTGTCATTGAAGGGATATTTACCCATCAAATAATGGTTCCGTTTAACTTCCCCGCTACCCAGTTAACGGTTGAAAAAATTGTAAAAAAAGGCACTTACAATGTGAGAGACGAAATTGCCGTTTTAGCCGATAACAAGGGGAAAAAATAC
>JBAYOE010000073.1:0-7156 GCA_041678405.1 Sphaerochaetaceae bacterium
ATAACTTCGTTTGGAGAGGGATATACGCTGATATCAGCACTGATATTATCTGCGATTTTTCCCTCGTTGGCAAAAAGTTGGGCTACTCCGAAACCGCTGGGGCCTTGCATTACAGCCATCTTTAGTTCAACTTTCTCGGCTGCTAACTGGGCCTCTCTGGCTGCTTGGCTGCTCAAAGGAAGCAGCACTACACTAATTAAAACAATAAAAACAAATAAACCTTTTTTCATATAAACCTCAAACGGAATAGGCTTCCGTTATGCCTTGTATTCCGAAGATAGAACCACTCTGAAATACCGTTTTTTACCGGCTCGCAAAATAAGTTCCCCTTCGGGAGCCCAAGAGTCGTCGATAATTTGGTAAGCATCCTCAATTTTTTTCTCCTGGACAACCGCTCCGCCTTGGTTTATCAGACGTCTGGCATCGCTGTTTGTTTTACACAAATCGGTCATGACAAACAGTTCCATGACACCGATACCCTCTTTTAATCTCTCCAAAGGTATTGTCAAAGTCGGCAATCCCTCTTTTGCACTCTCATCTAAGGCTGAACCAAACATTGAACGGGCAGCATCTCGGGCTTTTTCAGCTTCCTGTAGTCCGTGGATGATTTTTGTCTGTTCAAAAGCCAACCGCTCTTTTGCTTCATTAATATTAATCGTGGCTTTATTGTAACTCTCAATCTCTTCTAAATCCAGAAAAGTAAAGAGTTTCATGAATTTAAAAACATCTTCGTCGTTTGTATTTCGCCAATATTGGAAAAAATCGTACGGGCTGTAGAGAGTAGGATCCAAAAAGACTGCCCCTTTCTCGCTCTTCCCCATCTTGTGACCGTCGGAACGGGTAATTAAGTTAAACGTCAGTCCAAAGCACTCGGCACTTTCAACTTTTCTTACCAACTCAATGCCCGCCACTATGTTGCCCCACTGGTCATCACCGCCGATTTGTAAAAGGCAGTTGTGGTCTCTGTAAAGCGTTAAGAAATCAAACGATTGAAGCAGCTGGTAGTTAAATTCGATAAATGAGAGCCCTTTTTCCAATCTTTGTCTGTAACTTTCAAAAGTTAGCATTCGGTTAACCGAAAAGTGCTTTCCGATATCGCGGAGAAATTCAATGTAGTTTAAAGGGCCGAGCCAATCGTAGTTGTTAAGCATGATTGCTCTCCCTTTTTTAGACTCTTTAGGCGGATCAAAGTCGATAACTTTACCTATCTGGTCTTTTAAGGCAACGCTGTTTTCTCTGATCTGTTCAATTGTGAGCATTTTACGCATCTCTGTCTTGCCGGAAGGATCGCCAATCAGACTGGTTCCCCCTCCCACCAAAGCAATCGGGTTGTGCCCCTCATTCTGAAGGTGGTGCATCGCAAAAAACGGAACCATATGGCCAATGTGGATACTTCTGCCGGTAGGATCCACTCCAAGGTAAAAAGTAACTGCCTCTTTGTCCATTTTTTCGCTGAGGCCTTCAATGTTGGTACATTGACGGATAAATCCCCTCTCTTGTAAAACAGTCAGTGCTTTGTTCATCTTAAGGCCTCACATACTCTTTGTTTGCCGCTCGTATTCTACCTACCAATTCAGAAACGGGAACTCTGACTTGTTGCATCGAATCTCTGTATCTGAGAGTCACCGTATCATCACTTAGACTCTGGTAATCAACCGTTACGCAGTAAGGGGTTCCAATTTCATCCATTCTTCTGTAGCGGCGCCCTATTGCTCCGTTTTGGTCGTAGAACGTTACAAAATCTTCTCTGAGTGATTTTTCCAGTTTTTCACTATACTCTGCCAAACCATCTTTTTTAACCAACGGTAAAACAGCAACCATAACCGGTGCTATTAAAGGATGGAAGTGTAATACGGTTCTTTCTTCTCCGTTTTCCAAGGTTTGTTCTTCATAGGCATCGCTGAGAGCCATTAAAACGTTTCTGGTCAGCCCGGCTGATGTTTCAACAACATACGGAATAAAGCGCTCATTGGTTTCTTGGTCAAGGTAAGTCAAATCTTTTGTGCTGAATTTTTGGTGCTGGGTTAAATCATAGTCGGTTCTGTTATGAATCCCTTCCAGCTCCTGCCATCCCATCGGAAACAAGAATTGGATATCATAGGCTTCTTTGGCATAGAAGGCTAACTCTGTATCGTCATGTTTGTGCCACCTTAACGAAGAGGGTTTTATTCCCATTCGGTGGTAACTGTTCAGGCGTTCTTCTCTCCAATGGGAGAACCAGTGGTCATCGGTTCCCGGTTTGCAGAAAAATTGCATCTCCATCTGCTCAAACTCAACAGAGCGGAAAATGAAACTTTTTGTTGTTATCTCATTTCTGAATGATTTCCCCACTTGGGCAATTCCAAAAGGAACTTTAACTCTGCTGCTTTGGACGACATTTTTAAAATCTACATAAATCCCCTGAGCTGTCTCGGGGCGCAAATAAATTTTAGAACCCTCATCCTCAACAGAGCCGATATGGGTTGAGAACATTAAATTAAAGTTTCTCGGTTTTGTGAATGTTTCTTTTGCTCCGCAATTTGGACAGGGTGCTTCTAAATCAATTTGGTCAGCTCTGAAGCGGGCTTTACAATTTTTACAATCTACCAACGGGTCTGTGAAATTAGAAATGTGGCCGCTTGCCTCCCAAACTTTTGGATGCATTAGAATGGCTGAATCCAAACCGACGATGTTATCGTAGATTTGAGTCATCTCTCTCCACCAAAAATCCCTGATATTATTTTTAAGGGAGACACCTAAAGGCCCGTAATCCCACGACCCTGCCAAGCCTCCGTAAATTTCACTTGATTGATAAATAAATCCCCTTCTTTTGCAGAGAGATACAATTTTGTCCATTGTTGTTTCAGCCATTGTTAACCTCGTTTATAAGTATCGTAATTGCCCTTTTAATTCGGGCTATAGTTTTTTCAATTCCCAACAGTCTCATGGAGTCTAGCAGAGGAGGACTGACCAAAGAACCTGTCAGCGCAACTCTTAGAGGCATAAAAACTCCGTTTGTTTTTAATTTTAATTCTTCGCTTAATTTAAGAAGCCGCTCTTCAATCTCTTCGTTGGTGCAACTCTCAATCTCTGAAATTATGGGTAGAGAACGCTCCAATACTTCAATTGTCTCTTTCGGTCCCATTTTTTTAGGAATTAAAGAGCTTGCTTGCATCTCTTTGATCTCTTCAAAGAGAAAGCCAACCATTGCAACCACATCTCTGAGAACTTTCAGACGTTCTTTTACCAATGGAATCAACAGCCTGACTTTGTTTAACTGTTCGTTTGTTGGTTCTTTGGAGATATAATTTGCCTCAATTAAATAGGGAAGAAGCAGTTGCATCAGTTGCTCGTCACTTTTTAAGCGGATGTAGTGGCCGTTAAACCACTGCAGCTTTTTATAATCAAAAACTCCGGGTGCTTTACTTATTTTTTCCAATGAAAAGAGTACTTTTAATTCCTCTTTAGTGAAAAACTCCCTCTCTCCGTCGTATGACCAGCCGACTAAACTTACATAGTTTAAAAGAGCTTCGGCTAAATACCCCTCGTTTCTAAAATCTCGGACAGCCGTTGAACCGTGTCTTTTTGAGAGTTTCTGTCCGTCGCTGCCCATAACCATAGGTAAATGGCACAGTTTGGGAATTTTCCACCCAAATGCTTCGTGAAGAAGCAGGTGCAGAGGAGCCGAAGGAATCCACTCTTGGGCTCTCATTATGTGGGTTATTTCCATAAAATGGTCATCTATAACATTGGCTAGATGGTAGGTTGGGAAACCGTCGCTTTTTAGAATAATCGGATCGGGTGAGATATCGGTGTTGCTCCTGGTTATCGGACCCATCAGTAAGTCGGTAAAAGTTGTTTTTCCGCTGAGAGGTATTTTAAACCTAATTACATACTCCTTGCCCTCTTTTTCAAGCTCTGTCCGTTGTGAATCGGTCAGTGAGCGGCAATGGCGATCGTAACCCTGTATTTTCGTCTTTTCTTTTGTTTGTTGCTCCCTGAGAGCATCAAGGCGCTCATTGGTGCAGTAGCAGCGGTATGCTTTACCCTCTTGCACCAACTTATTGGCATATTCCTGATATAATGCGATTCTTTGACTCTGTTTGTAAGGACCAAACGGACCGCCAACAACCGGCCCCTCATCCCACTCTATTTTCAACCATTTGAGTGTTGAATATAAATCATCTAAAGCCTCTTCTTGATAACGGCTCTGGTCGGTATCCTCAATTCTTAAAATAAAGGAGCCGTTGTTGGCTTTGGCAAAAAAATAGTTAAATAAAGCGGTTCTGATACCGCCAATGTGTTGTAATCCCGTTGGGGAAGGAGCATATCTGACTCGTACACTCATGGAAAAAGTTGTCCTCCTGAACAAACAGGCTATTAGCAAGCCCTCTTATCTGTTTTATAGCAAAAGAGGGAAAGTAGCAACACTACTGCTTAAGCCATTTAACAGTTTCTTCCATTGCCTGAGCGCGAACCTCATCTTCTATATCATAAGGAATTAGGTGAGTTCCTTTATCAAAGTTTATCCATTTGTTATTCTCTTTATCATGCTCATAAATTATGGAACCGACTTTTTTAGGAACTCTGACATCTTCAGTCCCTGTAAATACTAAAATTGAACTTTTATTCTCCTTCAAAGCAACAAGGGATTCTTTACTTATTTTTGCCAACCCCTTTATTTGCTCCATGTAAAGATAACTCCAATACTCCAAACCCAAGTATTGGTCATCATCGGCATCTCTTTCATCAAAAAACTTGTATCTTGGGTCGGCCTGCCAGCCGATGTGCTTCTTTTTTATGAAGAGGGACGCTATGTTTATTAAGAGAGGATTCAATTGATTTACAATTAAAGCAGGTGAAAACAACACAACTTTTTTTATATTATATTTGGTTGCTAAAATGAGAGCCAATGAGCCTCCCATAGAGTGTCCCACAATACTTACGTTTTTATAAGTTTCAAGGAGAGTCAAAAGATGCTCTTCACAACTGGCAAGCCACTCTTTATTCCCGGTGCTTTCAAAATCTGATCCATTGGTACCATGACCTGGTAAGCGGGGTACAAAAATATCAAAACCCCCGTTAAAGAGAGTTTTCGCCACTAAGGCCAACTCCCCGGGATAACCGGCAAAACCATGGATTGCCAAGATGGCACTCTCGGGTTTTTTAGTTTGTTTAAGAACAATCGGAGTGGCACAACGGCGTATTTTTACACTATCCATCTGATTTATCCTTTGTTAAGGCATTTAAAAGGTCAATACGGCTACCGACATTTACTTTACTGAAAATATTGGCTATATGGTTGTTGACTGTATTGACGCTTATTGAGAGTTCTTCTGCTATCTCTTTGTTGGTAAGCCCATCTTTAATCAACTCAACCACCCCATACTCTCTCTTTGTAAGATTGAATGCCTGAGCTTTATCAAACGTCAACTCTTTTTGTACCGCAGGAACTACTCTGCTGAAATAGATAAACAAAAAGACTAAAATTATCACAGAGAAAGCCATAAAATAGATTGGATAGCTAATAATTCTCAGCGGCGGAAAAACCAAGCTTATTGCCAACAGAGGAACCATGACAAAAGAGAGAATTATTATGGCTTTACTGACTGTACGGACATCACTGTTTTTGACATTTTTTAAATTAGCTGTGACTGAGCCGACTGAATAAAAAAGGGTTCCTATAAAAAGAGCCATCATTATAAACTGCAACAACCATCTATCCCCATAAATGGAGTCAACCACATTTAAAATCAGATAGAGTGAGCCTATGACGCTAAACAGTTGGATCTTCGGACTCCTAAAAGGCTCAGCTGTTATCCAAGCTGTAAAATAGGGGATAAATATGATTAAGAAACCGACGTTTGCAGCCAGTATCAACTGAATGACAATTGATACAATCAGTGAGACTAAGGCGTTCGCAATAAAAAGATTCACAAAAACTTTCAGAACCTGAAGAACAATCGAGAGAAGTAGAGAGGCATGAAAAAGGATAAAATACTTTGTCCACTCATACTCCTCCCTCAAATGATAAACCACAGAAAGAGCCAATGTCATACTTCCTGTGGCAAATGCGAACATGTATAAGAGAATTATTAATCCTTGACTAAGCATTCTTTAAGCCAATCATTTTTTGGTTGTGCGACATATCGGCAACACCACAATAATCGGCTATTTCACTGGTCAGTTTAGTCAAATTTACCGGGACAACCTTTGCCCCTTTTTGTTGAGCCAAAGAGTTGTAAGCCGATGCATTCATTACCGCCTGCGCTTTCGCAGGGAACAATTTTAGATGCAAAGAGGCTCCCTCTTTCAGCAGGTA
This sequence comes from Sphaerochaetaceae bacterium, assembly GCA_041678405.1. Classification (GTDB taxonomy): domain Bacteria; phylum Spirochaetota; class Spirochaetia; order Sphaerochaetales; family Sphaerochaetaceae; genus JBAYOE01. The sequence continues at coordinate 6,302 of JBAYOE010000073.1, forward strand.
AGCGGGTGAACTGTTAAAATTGGGCAAAACCCCTTTAAGAGCCTCTTCAATTACCCTTAAATCATCAACAACTGCCCGTGGTGACTGAAGGTGAAGCAGATACCAAAGTGCTAAAGCAGGTTTAGTCCAGGCTAATTGGATATTCCTTTTGGCTGCCAGCTTCTGAGCTTCATCAAACTCAGCCTGCTCAACATTATAATCAGAGAAACTGAAAAGGGCCCACACACGGTCAAATTTTCCTTTTATCCTCTCTCTGGCGGCAATTTTAATCAACTCATCAACAGTTGTTGCCTCTTGTGCCCATAAGACACTCATGTTTGTATAGCGACAATCCTTTCTCATTTGTGAGAAGTAGAGTAATTCGGCTTCATTAGCGGTGACAATGAGAAAGGTTTTTCTTGGTACTTCCACTATTTTCTTTCTTCTTTTCATCTCACTACTCCTTCTCTTCTCTAGAGGTAAAAACATATTCACTTATAATCGGCAATGCTCCGTATGAACCGTTAAGATAAAATTGTCCGGTTTGGTCTTTTTTAGCTTTTGTGTACTTGTAATTGGCCAGACTAAAATATTCGGTTGCCGATTCTGAACTTTTTTGGGCAAACCAGATAGCATCCCGTCTTAATACCTCATCTTTTAACAAAGAGGGATTACAATCTATTGCCAACATTTGGGAGCCTCTATTACCACTGCTGGCCTCAAAAACATTGACAATGTGCTCCAGAGCATACGGATGGAGCAGCATTCCAAAGTCATCCATGACCAAAAACCGAGGTGTACAAAAACTTTCAAACATTGCGATTGCTATTGTAGTTAACCTTCTTAAGCTGAGTGACTCGGTGGAAAAATAGGAAG
>JBAYOE010000074.1:0-7053 GCA_041678405.1 Sphaerochaetaceae bacterium
CTCGGGGTCAAGGGCACTTGTAGGTTCATCGAACAGCATAACCTTTGGATTCATTGCCAAAGCCCGAGCAATGGCCACCCTTTGCTGCTGTCCCCCCGATAACTGACTGGGAAAACTCTCTGCTTTATCGGAAAGACCAACCCGTTTTAATAAAGAGTGGGCTAATTGGTGGGCTTCATTTTTCTTAAGTTGTTTAACTTTGATTGGGGCTAGGGCAATATTTTCCAATGCATTCAAATGGGGAAACAGATTAAAGTTTTGAAAAACCATCCCAACTTCTTCTCTGATTTTGCGAATATCGGCATTGCCTGTAACCTCATCTTCATCGATAAAAATACGACCGGAGGTGGGAACTTCCAAGCGGTTGATAGCCCTTAAGAGTGTGCTTTTACCGCTTCCCGAAGGACCGATGATTAACACAACTTCACCTTTTTTAACCTCCAGAGAGGCATTTCTGACTGCATGAAGGGTAGATTTTGTCTTTAGCGGAAAATCTTTACACAAATTTTCTATTTTTATTCTAACCATTGGCATGTAACCTCTCTTCTAAAATTCCAACTAGGCGCGAAAGCATTAAAGTTATGATTAGATAAACCAATGCAACCACCAACATAGTCTCCAGCGATAGAAATGTCCTAGAGATATATTCACGTCCCTTTCTGAGGATGTCACTCAAAGCAATCGTTGAGACTAAAGATGAGTCTTTTAACATAGAGATGAACTCATTGCCGATAGCCGGAAGTACTACTTTAATAGTCTGAGGTAAAATAACATACCTGAAAGCTTGAGAGCGACTCAAACCCAAAGCGATGGCAGCTTCCATTTGCCCCCGGGGTACCGCCTGTATTCCCGCTCTTATGATTTCACCCATATAGGCGCCAAAACAGATAGAGAGGGCAGCGACAGCCGCAGCCATCCCCTCGATTCTAAAGAGACGGCCCATTGCGTAGTAGATAAATATTATTTGAACAAGAAGGGGAATACCCCTTATTAATTCAACATAAACACCGCTGATCATATTAATAATTCTGCTTTTAGAAACTGCCCCCAAACCGGCAAAAAGGCCGATAACAATTGCCCCTGAAATAGAGAGGATTGTTACCTGAAATGTTGTGGGAGCACCTTTGATGACAACAAGAAATATTGAGCGGTAAGGATTAGGGACAAAAATAACTAAATATGAGAGTAAGAGAATTCCCAATGCAAATGTAATACGCCATGAGTTAAATACATGTAAGTCACTCTTTTTGGGGATAAGAACCCCATCAGTCATGTGTATCTGAGCCCCTTTTTGTTTAGAATCTCCGTTTTTTTTATTGTTGAATGTCAGGCGATTCATGCTAGGCTCCTATTCACAAAAGCAAACCGAAGAATCCTTCGGTTTGCAACTGAACTACATAACTCAGATTTAAAGAATACCATATTTTGCTTTTAATTTATCGACAGTGCCGTCTTCAAATAATTGGGCAATGTATTTGTTAAGCAGGTCTAAAAGCTCTTTGTTTCCTTTTTTAACTGCCATAGCTATCTGTTCGACATCCCCTTGGACAGTGCCGCTGACAGTCAGCTTGTTGGCATAGTTTTCGTTTGCCAATACAAAGTCGCTGGCAATGATTGAATCAGCTACAACAGCATCAAGGTTTTTGTTGATTAAATCCTCGACTGCCAATCCGATATCGTCGTAGGCTTTTATTGTTACATTGCCTATTTTTTCAACGGCAAAATTTCCGGTGGTTCCGATTTGAACACCGACGGTTTTACCTACAAGGTCTTTCTCTTCGATTAGTGCCTTGGTTCCTTTGTTGATGATAATAGATTGGGTAATCTCTAAAATAGGGATGGTGAAATCCATGACAGCCTTTCGCTCATCAAGAATTGTTACTCCCGAAGCAACTGCATCGTAGGCATTGTTTGCTAAACCGGCAAAAATACCGTCCCAAGCAACGTTGCGGACTTTCATAGGGACATTGGCTCTGATACTGATTTCATTAATGAGATCGACTTCAAAACCGACAACTTCCCCGTTCTCATCTACATATTCCAGCGGAGGCCAAGTTGCATCGCTGCCAAAAACGTACCCGCTCTTTTCTTTGGAACCTCCCCCAAACAGAAGGCCAAAAGAGACTATAATAAAAATTGCTAATACAAGAGTTTTTTTCATAACACCCCTCCAACTAAACAGATAGTTGAATCTACATAATTATGCACAAGGTGTCAAGATATTTGCATATTTATTCACAATTTTAGTGTAACTATCAGACCTGTGGCAAGACCGACAGCAATTCCGCCGACAACCTGAACAAAAGAGTGGCCTAACATAGTTTTTAGATTTTCAGGGGTGAATTCCCCTTCGGCATGTATTTTAGCTAAAAGCTGACTTAATTCGTTTATAACTTTTGCCTGTTTTCCAGCTGCCTGTCTTATTCCCATTGCGTCGTGCATAATAATCAAACTGAATGTCAAACTGATGGCGAATGCCAGACTCTTTGGTCCTTCGGTTAAAAAAATGCTTGTACAAAGTGCCACAACCATTGACGTATGGCTTGAAGGCATTCCACCGGTAGTAAAAAAAAGGGGATAACGGAATTTTCTTTCTACCGGCCACAGGAGAAACGGCTTTAATAACTGAGCCACAAATGCTCCGGCAAAAGAGGCAGCCAATGCTTTATTTGAGAGAAAAAAATCCATGTGTTAGGTTACACTAATTAAATCACTTTGGACAAGATGGCAAACCTATTGCAAAAAATCATATTCAGACGTACAAATAGCTTTAATGGATAAAATAAAAAGTTCTCAAGTTCAAACCTATGTTATAAATAGTGCCTCGTTTATAGGGCAGTTTGCCATATCGATGGTGAATTTAGCCTTGGTTTACCATTTGAGGCTCTCTTTTAATCTTTCAGCAAAACTGATAGGGATTTCGGCAGCCCTTTATACCGGAACCTATTTTATCTGTTGTCTTCTTCTAGAACCGCTGACCCACCATATGAGACCCCGTCACAGCGTTGAGTTGTCAATGATAGGGATGTCTTTATCAATCCTTATTGTGGTTTTCACCAAAGAGGTTAAAGTAGCTTTTATTGCATTGGTTTTATACGGTGTTTTTATGTCGTTCTTATGGCCCCAGATTGAGAGTTGGTTGGCAAGAGGCAAAGAGGGGAGAGAACTTAACCGCGCTACCAGCAGCTTCAATGTCTCTTGGTCATTGGGAACTGCTTTATCACCTCTGCTGACAGGTTTTTTAGTGTTTTACAGCCCGTTATATCCCCTTTCGGTAGCCATTGTTCTTTTTGTGAGTATCTATCTCTTGATTGCAATTGCTACTAAGATTTTTCCTTCAATTCGTTCTGTCTCTTCTGAAAAACAAAATATTGAAGAGGGTAATTTAGTTGACCAGAGTACCCCGTTACGATTCTTATCTTGGGCCGGTATTCTTACCGTATATGCTTCGTTTGCAATCCTTCAGACAATATTTCCCCTTTACGCTCTTGAATATCTGCCGATAACAGAGAAGGGGGTAGGAACACTTCTTCTGATAAGGGGATTGGCTACGGTTGGTTTGTTTATCCTTTTGGGAAAAACCAGTTGGTGGCATTTTAGAAAAAACCTCATTTTGGCAATCTTACTGTTAGTAAGCCTTTTGTATCTTATCGGAACAAAGATAAGCGGGTTTTTCTCTTATGCTCTCTTTTTTGCCTTCTTTGGAATCTTTTTTGCTTTTTCGTACTCTTTCAGTATTTTCCACGGAGCAAGCGGCAGCGTAAATCGGTCTAAAAGAATGTTGATACACGAAGTTCTTCTGACCATCGGAACTATCACAGGGTCAATCGGCGGGGGATTTTTCTACGAAATGTTTGGATACAACACGGTTTTAAAAGCTTGCAGCATATTTGTTTTAATGCCGGTTGTACTCTCTCTATTTTTTCCAACAACAAAAAAGGGGGCAAAATAGCCCCCGCTTTTATCGTTCTGAAATGGGTTTGACTTTGCGTTCACCCAAACCCATATAGACTTGTCTTGGTCTTCCTATTTTACCATAGGGGTCTTTTGACCACTCAAGCCAGTGTGCTATCCAACCGGGCAGCCTCCCCATCGCAAACATATTCGTAAACATATTGGTCGGAATTCCTATTTTTCTGAAAATAAGACCGGTGTAGAAATCGACGTTTGGATAGAGATTGCGTTCATTAAAGTAGTCATCATTTACAGCTAATTCTTCCAATTCTATAGCCAGATCCAAAAGAGGATCACTTTCACCTGTCTCTGCAAGAACTTCTTTATAAAGCTTTTTACAAATTCTGGAACGGGGGTCGTATGTTTTATAAACACGGTGACCAAAACCCATTAAACGGAAGTTTGTATTGGAGTCTTTTGCCCTTTTTACTATCTCTTTGGCACTGAGCTTTTCTTCGTGGGCGCGTTGGAACATCTCAATTACAGCCTGATTGGCTCCGCCGTGTTTAGGTCCCCATAGGGCACAGATTCCGGCAGATACAGAGGCATATAAGTTGGCTCCGCTACTGGCAATCAACCTTACTGCAGTTGTTGAACAGTTTTGTTCATGGTCGGCGTGCAGTATCAGAAGCTGGTTAAGAGCTTTTACGTGAAGCGGGTTAATCTGATACTCAATTACCGGAGATTTATACATCATGTTTAAGAAGTTTTCGCAGTAACTGTATTTGTAGGAGGGATCAACAAAGTCTTCACCCCGTAAATAGCGGTAAATGAAGGCATTTATTGTCCTTATTTTGGAAACCAATCTGGTAACGGCCAAGTCGACTTGTAACTCTGGGTTGATATCGTCCATATCGGGATAGAAAGCCGATAGGGAAGCCGACATTGCAGCCAGTACCGACATTGGGTGGGCTTTAAAAGGAAAGGATCTGAAAAAACTTTGCATGTCATGGTGCAGTAGAGACTCTTTGTTTAATAGTTCACTGTAACGTCGTCTCTCTTTTAAATCGGGTAAATCTCCTTTTATAAGGAGATAGATTACCTCAACAAAGTCACATGTCTCAACAAGATCTTCGATGTTGTAACCCCTGTAACGAAGAATTCCTTTCTCTCCGTTAACGTAACAGATACTGCTTGTACAACTGCCCGTATTGACAAATCCCGGGTCGTAGGTGATATAACCGGTCTCTTTTCTCAGTGAGTGGATATCGATGGATTTATCACCGGCATGGTCGGTAATCACAGGGATGTCTATCGGGCCCCTGTCAGGCAGAATCAGTTTTGCAACCTCTTTTTTATCTTCCATAAACGCTCCTTTAAGTAAGCTTTTCCAAAGCAAGTACAAGAGCCTGAGTTCCCAGCTTTCCGCTGCCTTGTTCAACAAGTACCTGATAAAGCTCTCGAACTAAAGCCAATCCCGGCAGTTTAATACCCATTGATTCTGACTCTTCCAAAGCTATTTTCATGTCTTTTACAAAGTGGTCAATCATAAAACCGGGATTGAAATCTCCTTTTAGCACACGGGGAGCCAAATTGTCCAGTGTCCAACATGCGGCAGCCCCTTTGGCTATAGTTTGAACCATGGTATTTCCGTCCAAATTAGCCCTTTTTGCATAAAGCAAAGCTTCGCTTACTCCAATCATTGTCCCGGCAATCACTATTTGATTTGCCATTTTTGTATGCTGACCGGCTCCAGCCGGTCCTTGAAGCGCAATCGATTTACCCATTTTTTCAAAATAGGGCAAAACCTTATTATAAGTTGAATCATCTCCGCCAACCATAATGGAGAGTCTTGCTTCTCTGGCTCCCACATCGCCGCCCGAAACGGGTGCATCGAGAAAATCACAGTCTATTTGCTTGGCTTGTGCATAAATTTCTTTGGCCAGAGAGGGTTTAGTAGTTGTCATATCGACAAACAAAGTCCCCTTTTTAGCCTTTGCAAAGAGCCCCTCTTTGCCAAAATAGACCTCTTGTACATCTTGAGGGTGTCCCACCATCGTAAAAACGATTTCGCTCTTTTGGCCTATCTCCATCGGAGAGTTCAGCGCGATAGCTCCCTCTTTCACCAAATCATCGCATTTGCTCAATGTTCTGTTGTAGACAAACATATTTTTGGCAAGAGGAAGCAGATGGAAAGCCATCCATCTGCCCATTACTCCGGTACCTATCCAACCAACATTAATTTTATCCATGGATACCAATCTACAATATTTGCAACAACTTTTAAATAGGATAAGAGATTAGAAGTTAACGCTTAATCTGATTTTTGTTCTATTGCAGCAAAATAATGATATATCATTACCAATGCAAAATAATGATATATCATTACCAATTGCCATATAGTTTGAGGTGTGCTAGATTAGTCGTATGGAATTCCCGCTTGATGAAGAAGTGTCGGATATAGCCGACTTTTTTAAAGTTTTTGGAGATGCAACTCGATTAAAAATCCTTTTTCTTTTAGAGAAAGGGGAGTTGCCTGTAAACAGCATAGCCAATGCACTGGGTATGCAACAATCAACAATCAGCCAACAACTTAAAATTTTGCGCTCCAGTAGGCTTGTAGCCCATCGCAAAGAGGGCAGAAGTATTTTCTACCGCCTTAACGACGATCACATCGTTAAAATCTTGGCAATGGGCACAGAGCATTATCAGGAGACACTAGGTTAACGGATTCTCCTTTTCGGCTTTCAGCCACCAATGGTGGGCTTGCAACCTAATGGCATTTATGTTTATGAAACCTTTGCAATCGGTAGCATCGTAACCGCCTGCAACTTCCATACTTCCCAGTTTTTCATTGTACAGAGAGTAAGGACTGCTTACCCCTGCTGTTATAATATTGCCTTTGTGAACTGCCACTTTAGCCACTCCGGTTATAAGTTCCTGACTTTTGTTAAAAGCAGCCGATAAAAACTCAAACTCGGGGCTGAACCAGTAGCCGTTGTAGATTAATTCTGCAAACTTAGGCATCAGCATATCTCTGAGGTGCATCACCTCTTTATCCATACAGATTCCTTCTAAGTCACGGTGGGCATGCCATAAGATTGTCCCCCCGGGAGTCTCATACACACCGCGGCTTTTTATTCCGATGTACCTGATTTC
>JBAYOE010000075.1:0-7044 GCA_041678405.1 Sphaerochaetaceae bacterium
TTAAGCAGCTCTTACGATTATGATACTTTCGGTGAATCTAAACCAATGGGAACAGGCCCTTATAAAATGGTTCAATACATCCCTAAGGAATCTGCAGTTTTAGAAAAAAATAGAGATTATTGGGATACTTCTGTTGCCCCCATTGAGAGATTATTAATCTATTTTATAGCCGATATAGATGCCAGTGTTTCCATGCTGGAAGATGATCGAGTAGATGTTGTCCCATTTGTAACACCGGCAATTAGAAAAAGATTAGAATCATTTGAAAATGTTACTGTAATAAGTCCTTACCAAGAGCAAAGGTTTATTGCAATGCGTGCAGATAAAGCCCCCTTTGATGACAATAATGTCCGCTTAGCTTTTAAATATGCAATGGATCCTCATATCATCAGCCGAAGTGTAGCTCAAAGTGAACTAGGAAAAGATACAAATTATAATGAAACTCCTATTATGAATATGTTGGTTGAGTACAAAGAGAGACCTCTAAGAGAAAGAGATATCCATAAGGCTAAAGAGCTTTTAACAAAAGCAGGATATCCTAACGGTGTTACAGTCGATTTATACTACTCTTCAGATCATCCATTTGAGACAGATTTAGCACAAACACTTAAAGAGTTATCAGCACCGGCTGGTTTTGTTTTAAATCTTAAAGGATATACCAGAGACATATTCCTCTCTCAATACTGGCTAAATGTTCCTATGTCTATAACCGGATGGGGAGGAAGACCAGATCCCTCCATGTTGCTCGCTCTAGCGTTTAAAACCGGTGGTTCATGGAATGAGACCCATATGAGTGACAGCTATGTAGACAATCTTATCGAAAAAATTTCTAATGAGGTTGATTTTGAAAAAAGGCTAAGCTATTACCATGATTTACAAGACTACTTTTATGAAAATGGAGCTTTAATTAATTTTCAGGTTCCTTTATATATAGCAATTAATAATAGGGTTATTAACTACAGTCATCCTCTCTCTATGATTCCTCAATATAAATACATGGATATTAAATGAGCAATATAATTGAGATAATACTTAAACGAGTAGGGACGCTATTTGCGACCCTACTCATAATGTCTTTTATAATCTTCATATTGGTTGAAATTATGCCAGGTGATGTAGCTCAAATGATTTTAGGTCAGAGTGCTACTGAAGAGTCTTTGGCGGCTCTGAGAGAGGTAAAAGGGTTAAATGAACCCCTTTTAACTAGATACTGGAAATGGATAAGCCAGGCAGTGCAAGGAGACCTCGGAGAGTCACTCTACATGAAAGGTGTAGCAATAAATTCAATTCTTTGGAGAAGGGTCGGCCATTCGCTAGTATTAGCTGCTACAGCTTTCCTAATATTTGTTCCTCTATCTATATTTTTTGGAGTACTTGCCGGTGTCAGAGAGAAAAAATTTAGTGATTCATTAATTTCTTTCTTTGGATTGGCTACTATGGCCCTTCCTGAGTTTGTTTCCGGAATTCTTTTAATAACAGTATTTGCAGTAAAATTGGATGTGCTTCCGATTGTCAGTGTTATCCCGATTGGAGAAACATTGTGGCAAAATCTTAATATTTTAATTCTCCCTGCCCTCTCAATAACATTTGTAATGTTTGGTTATGTTTCTAGGATGCAGCGCTCTTCGGTAATAAATGTTATGAACAGTGATTATATTCGAAGCGCAATCTTAAAAGGGATGAGCAAAAGGTATGTAATTTTTAGGCATGCTCTAAAAAATGCCCTACTTCCAACAATTACAATTATTGGAATGAATATGGGGTGGCTTTTTGGAGGACTTGTCGTTGTAGAAACCCTTTTTGGTTATCCGGGGATGGGTTCTTTACTAATGACTGCAATTAGAACCAGAGACCTACCTTTAATTCAAGCCTGTGTTCTTTTAATCACAGTTATATACTCCCACTCCACTATGATAACTGACATTCTATACAATTATTTAAATCCTTTGATTCGTTTTGAGGGGGAAGGAGTATGAGTTACATCCTTTTCCAGTTAAAAAGAAACCCTTTAGCAATTTTGGGAATTTGCATTTTAATACTTTGGATAATTATTGCAATAGTTGGTCCCTCTTTAGTCCCCTTTTCATACACAGAAATGGATTCAATGAACCAACTGGTTCCTATGGGAACTGACGGACATGTGTTAGGAACAGATAATTTGGGAAGAGATATTTTAGCCAGAATTGTTTACGGGAGTCGTTCAATTTTATCGGTGGCACTATTAACAAGTATTTTATCAACCGTTTTAGGGGTGATTATTGGGTTTTCTGCAGGTTATTTTAAAACAATAATTGATACAATTTTTTTAAGAGCGATGGACATTATAATGTCTATTCCCCCATTAGTTCTCTCATTAGTGGTATTGGGAATATTAGGAGATTCAACAATATTTTCTCTTACCTTAATAGTTTCTGTTGCTTTTATTCCTGCAACAGCAAAAGTTGCCAGAGGAGTATTACTGACTGAAAAAAATCAAGAATATGTGATGTCAGCCCGAATTAGAGGAGAGAATCATCTCTATATAATGTTTATTGAGATTCTCCCAAATACAATGGGATCGATAATTGTCGAAGCGACTGCCAGATTCGCATACTCAATAATGATGGTTGCCTCTTTGGGATTTTTAGGTGTAGGAATGCAACCCCCTACTCCTGATTGGGGGATGATGGTCATCGAGAATAAACCAGTTATAAGTCAGGCACCTTGGGCCGTTTTATTTCCTGCTTTGGCAATTGCCTCACTGGTTATAGCTGTTTCGATTTTTTCTGATTTTATCAGTAAGGTGTTAATAAATGGACGCTGATATACTTGAACTTAAGAATGTAAGTGTAAATTTTGAGACTCATGAAGGTCTCTTTTCCGCAGTAAAAAATATTTCACTCAGTGTAAAACGGAATCAATCGATTGGAATTATTGGGGAGTCTGGTTGTGGTAAGAGCACTCTCAGCTTTTCAATAATGAGGTATCTTGCCCATAATGCGATTTTAGAGGGTTCAATTATTTTTAAGGGTGAAGATCTCTCAACAAAAAGTGAAAAAGAGTTGGAATCTTATCGAGGCAACAGATTGGCAATGGTTTTTCAAAACCCCTACTCTTCTTTAAATCCGGCTCTTACTATTGGTTTTCAACTTGACGAAGTTGGGATTAAACACCAAAGGTTAACAAAAAGCAGAGCCAGAAGAGCCTCAATAAAGGCCTTAAAGATGATGAATATCGGAGACGCAGAAGGGATAGTACTCCGCTACCCACACCAAGTCAGTGGGGGTATTCAACAACGAATATGTATAGCTATGGCAATTTTGTGCAGACCTGATCTGATGATTCTGGATGAACCGACAACGGCCTTAGATGTAACTACAGAAGCTGTTATTTTAGACACAATCAATGAACTTAGGGAAAAGCTAAAGATGAGTTTAATCTATATCTCTCACGATATGGGGGTAATTAACAAAGTTGCCGAGCATATAGTAGTTATGTATAATGGAGAAATAGTTGAAAAAGGGCCTAAACATACAATTTTTGATTCACCAAAACACCCCTATACAAGAGCTTTAATCAACTGTATGCCCCGAAAAGGGGTGGTAAAAGAAGAAAGCAGGTTAAACACCATTAAAGGTTATGTCCGTCAACGGGGAGCATTTGAAGAAGGCTGCCCTTTTGCACCCAGATGTGAAAAAAAGAGTGCAACTTGTGAAAAAATGTATGGATTAAAAGCAGTCGGTGTTGATCACTTAGCAGCTTGTGAAAGAGCTTATGCAACCGATGTCTCTCAATCCAATAAAATAACAGGTAACAGAGCTTATCATTTTAATAAGACAAATATTGAAACTCGGGAACTTTTAAATATAAAAAACTTACACAAAATTTATCCAGGTAAAAGAAAAACTTATGCATTAAATGGAGTTGATTTAAAAGTCGATTCAAGAAGTGTTGTGGGTGTTGTCGGAGAGTCAGGATGTGGGAAAACTACTTTAGGCAATTTGATTGTCGGTTTATATAAACCGACTGACGGAACAATTCTTTTTGATAACACCGACATTTCTAAGGTGTGGAAGAAACGTTCTTTTAAAACTCTCAAAGATATCCAGCTTATATTCCAAAACCCCGGCAGAAGTCTAAACCCCTCTAAGAGTGTTCAACAAATCATCGGTAGACCGATGAAAAGTCTTAATGGTATTAAAAGCTCTAAAGAACGGCGAACACTTATTTTAGAACTTCTAAAAAAAGTAGATTTAGGAAGTGAGTATTTAAATAAAAAGAGTTCACAGCTTAGTGGAGGCGAACAGCAAAGAGTTGCGATTGCCCGTGCCCTTTCAATAAATCCCGAACTTATTGTTTGTGATGAGCCTACCAGTGCCCTAGATGTCTCAGTACAGGCAGCTGTTTTAAATTTATTAAATGACCTGCAAGTAGAGACAAATATAGCCTATCTTTTTATCTCTCACGATTTAAATGTGATAAATTACATAAGTGACTATGTTATTGTCCTTTACGGAGGCAAGGTATGTGAGTATGGTAAAAAAAGTGAAATAATGAGTAAACCTTCTCACCCCTACACTTCCGCATTATTATCTGCTGTCAGTGAAGTTGACCCTAAAAAACAAAAAAAGGTTATTAAACTGGGTAAGAAGCTCAACGATCCGGCTAAAAAACCAAAAGGGTGTCCTTTTGCAGGCCGATGCCATAAACAGGTGGGAAATATTTGTGTTACAAAGTATCCGCCTCAACACAATGTCTCAGAAACCCATTTTTATAACTGTCACATTCCTTTAAACTGATTATATTTTCAGTAATTTTGTCCCCTACTGACAGACTTTGTGGTATCCTGACTTTATGGCAAAAATGAGACTTGAAAACGACCCTATTGAAACACTTAAGCATCATCTTGGTAACGATATTGAGTATTCCGGCATTAATATTGTTTATCCGATATGGAGAGAGGTTGAAAAAGACCAGGATGCAGAGCATTTTTTTCTTAAGTTCTATAAAGGTTTTATAAATAGACCCAGCCTACGTATATCAAATCCAACAAAAACAATACCTGATAGTGCAATTGATAAATTGTTAAAAGCTAGGATAGAGCAACTTTCTGATTTTGATATTACACTAATTCGATTTGGGCATAGACTTTCTATGGCTGCTGAAAATATAATCGGCCTTATTTTAGAAGAGTACATACACAACGCATTAATCGACAAAGGGTGGTCTTGTTGTTGGGGCAATTGTATAGGTGCAGTTGATTTTTGTTCAAAAGATGGAACTCTTATTCAAGTCAAAAATAAAAGTAACACAGAAAATAGTTCAAGCAATAAAATCAGAAAAGGTACAGACATTAAAAAATGGTATCGCCTCAACGCTTTAAACGGTAAAACCCGTTGGGATGACTTGAATCAGATTACACGTTGTACGAACCTTCTAAGCGAAGATAAATTTCAGATATTCGCTTCTAACCTTATAAAAGAAAATCCATCAGCTCTATATGTAAACGAAAAAGAATTGGCATCAATTTCAAAAGGTCTTCAGAAAAACAGAGGCATATCGCTAGAATAGTATTTTGTTCTATTTGCCAACTCCTTTTTTCTCATTTTTGCAAGGAAAGAGACATCATCAGTATTTACATATCTCGAAAACTTAAATGATTGAGGTGCAATTTTTATTTCTTCACCATTTAATAATTTAACTATCTGATTACCGATAGCTTTTCCAAGACTTACCGGAACAGCATTACCTATCTGTCTGTATTTATCTTTTATTGAACCAAAAATTATCCAGTCATCTGGAAACTCTTGTATCCTTTTATATTCCTGAACACTTAAAGGCCTATCTAAATCAGGATGACATAAATCAGTAGCCGGCATGGTTGGATCTGTGACTAAAGTTGGGGAAGGTTTATCCCAGGCAAGCCTGCGGAAAAATCCGGTCTTCCCTCCTCCAAGATAAAATGTTTTGCCCATAGCCTCTTTCTGCAGTTCAGGCGGAAGGTCTTTCCAATATTGGCCTCCCTTCAACAACCTATAATATTTTAATCGTTTCTCAGGAAAAGTCAGAAATTCCAAGTTGTTTTCATCCAGACCTTCAAGAGCTTCTGCCATTGTTTTCCAAGGAGGGAGATTAAACTCTCCGTTTTCTGAATTTGTCGGGTAAAGATAAGGAATTTTAATTCCTTCCCGAGAACAGAAGAGAACCAATCTTTCACGCTTCTGCGGAGCTCCATAATTTGCTGCATTGTACAAATTAAATGAAACTTTATAGCCGCCCTCTTCAAGGGTGTTGATAACATGATATAGGGCGCCGCCTTTCATTTCCATTGGAGTTTTTAGTGCATAACCTATACCGTTTCTTTCTAAAGACTCCATAGCATATGGCGCAGAAAGCAATCCCCTTACATTTTCGATTACAGCAATTTTTGGTCTTAATGTTAAGATTCTATCGATGAATGTTAAAAAAACATTACCCCTTTTATCATTAAACCCTTCTCGCTTTCCTGCAGTGCTGAATGCTTGGCACGGAGGTCCTCCTATTATCAAATCAATCTCTTGGTTTTCACTTAGTCCAGCAAACTCTCTTATATCTGAGGCAGAATAATTATTAATATCTCCAATTAGGCCAATATTGGGCTTGTTCAGTAAAATAGTTTTTCGGGTATTAGGCTCGATTTCTGAAGCTAACATTACTTCAATACCAGCTTCTTCAAGACCAATGTCTAAACCCATAGCACCGGAAAAAAAACTAAGTGCGATAATCTTGGGTATTTCAGAAATTTTTCTAATCTGATCGGGGACATCTTTTTGTAATTGAAATAACAGATGAGAATCGTGTAGTATGGATTTATCAATTAACCAACTATTACCTACCATAGTTGCTTTCATTTTATTCTCTTTTGCCATTTTTCGAACATATTGTGGTGTAACTGATAAAATATTTGCAACTTCACTGACTGACAGGTACTGACTTTTGGTTTCCATATCGAAACTTTACAGCAGTACCCATGCCCGTGTCAATTAGAATAATACTTACGTCTCAAGTTTATTTTTTAAATTAAAA
>JBAYOE010000076.1:0-7024 GCA_041678405.1 Sphaerochaetaceae bacterium
AGAGCATAAAATTCCGTTGATTGTAGATAATACCTTTGCCACTCCTTACCTGTTAAGACCGATTGAACACGGAGCCGATATAGTTGTCCACTCCGCCACTAAATTTATCGGAGGACACGGAACGGCAATCGGCGGGGTGATTGTCGACGGAGGATCGTTCGACTGGGAAGCTTCAAATAAGTTTAGGTGGTTTGTGAACCCCGATCCCAGCTACCACGGAATCAGTTACACAAAAGTGATGGGTAAAGGGGCTTTTATAGGGAGAGCCAGAGTAATACTGATGCGGGATTACGGGCCTGCTTTAAGCCCTTTCAGCTCATTTTTATTTTTACAGGGGTTGGAAACTCTCTCTTTAAGGGTAGACAGACATGTGGATAATACCCTCAGGATAGTTGAGTTTTTAAATAATCACCCAAATGTTGAAAAGGTTAATCATCCAAGTTTAAACAGCAGTGCTTCGCATGAGCTTTATAGGCGCTATTTCCCAAAAGGGGGAATCACCATTTTCACCTTTGTAATAAAAGGGGGAGCCAAGGAGGCTAAAAAGTTTATTGACAAACTTAAACTGTTTAGCCTTTTAGCCAACGTCGCCGATGTTAAATCGTTGGTAATACACCCGGGGACAACGACCCATGCCCAATTGGATAAAGGAGCTTTAATTGAAGCCGGAATCGAAGAGGGGACAATCAGACTCTCTGTCGGAATAGAACACATAGACGATTTAATTAGTGACCTTTCACAGGCTCTGGGTAATAAGGAGTAACACAAATGCCGGTAAAAATTGCCGATGCCCTTCCGGCACGCTCGATTTTGGAACAGGAGAACATCTTTGTAATGACCGAAAAAAGGGCTCTCGGTCAGGATATTAGGCCTTTAAAACTTCTCATTCTTAATTTGATGCCTTTAAAAACAAAGACCGAAACAAGCTTATTAAGAAGACTCAGTAACACTCCTCTTCAGATTGAGGTCGATTTTCTCAGAACTGCTACCCATGAGTCAAAAAATATTTCAAAAAGCTACCTCAAGGAGTTCTATAAAACCTTTGGGGAGATTGTCGATAAGAGTTACGACGGTTTAATCATAACCGGAGCTCCAGTTGAACATCTTGAGTTTGAACAAGTCGATTACTGGACAGAACTGACAAGTATCATGGAGTGGGCCAAAACACACGTATTTGCAACGCTGTTTCTTTGTTGGGCAGCTCAAGGTGGACTGTACTACCACTACAAAATCCCTAAATATCCCCTTGATAAAAAAGTCTTCGGAATCTTTGAACATAAAGTATCAGTAAAGAATACCCCGCTTTTGAGGGGCTTTGACGATATTTTCAATGCTCCCCATTCGCGCCATACCGAAACAAGAAAAGAGGATGTTAAAAAAATAGAGGGCCTTCAGATTCTGAGTGAAAGCGATAAGGCAGGTCTCTATATAGTCGCATCAAACGACGGCAGACAGGTCTTTGTATTCGGCCATCCTGAGTATGAAAAACAGACTCTCTACGACGAGTATAAAAGAGACCTTGCCAAGAATTTAGAAATAGAGATTCCTTACAACTATTTCAGCAATGAGAAAGAGGCTAAAGGGATAAAAGTCACCTGGTATTCACATGCGCAACTGCTCTATTCCAATTGGCTTAATTACTATGTTTATCAAACAACTCCGTTTGATTTGAACCTCTTACCGTCTCCCACAAAGGATGAGAAAAGTCCCGCTGAGCCGAAACGGATTGTATAAAAAATATGATAAATAATAGTTTTTTATTAACAGATATATGGAGTTTTGTAATTGGCAAAGAAAAGAGAAATCGCTACTATACTCCCATCTGTCGGAAAATAGGAGAAAAACGATGTTAATTTTAATTTCTGATCCGTTTGATGACTCTCTTGGTGCAAAGCTAAAAGAGTTTGGCCAAGTTACAACCGATAAAAGTCGCTTAGGTGATGCATCCGTCGTTCTTGTTCGCAGCAAGACGGTTTGTGATAAGAAATACATCGATTCTGCTAAAAATATTAAAGTGATTATCAGAGGCGGGGTAGGTGTTGATAACATCGATGTTGAGTATGCCAAAGAGAGGGGAATTTTAGTTTTCAATACTCCCAAAGCGTCTGCGATAGCCGTTGCAGAATTGGCCTTTGCCTTAATGATAAGTGTCCCCAACCACTTAGTGGAGCTTCACAATGGGATGAAAGAGGGTAAATGGCTTAAATCGGTAAAAAGAAACGAACTTTACGGTAAAAGGTTGGCATTGTTGGGACTGGGAAACATCGGAACAAAGTTAGCCGTAAGAGCCCAGGCGTTTGGGATGGAAGTTGTTGCATACGACAAATATGTCACTGAAAGTGATGTTGCCAAACTCTATCCCACTGCCCAAGAGGCGGTGCAAGACGCAGATTACATCCAAATACACCTGCCGTTAACCGAAGAGACCGAATGTATGTTCTGTGATAAATTGATAGATGCCTGTCGGCGCTCCCCTGTTGTCATAAATACCGGCAGAGGAGGTTGCATCGATGCCGACGGGATGCTAAAAGCTCTGAATGAAGGGAAAATATCGTGGTATGCAACCGATGTTTATCCCAGTGACCCTCCGGCAGCAGACTACCCTTTACTAAAATCAGACAGGGTTACCCTCACTCCCCATGTGGGCGGAAATACCGAAGAAAATTTACTTCGAATCGGGGATGAAATTTACTTTATTTTGAAAGACTTAAACAACAGAGGTGAGCTATGAAAATCAATCGCAAAAAAAACTTTTTTGCCGGACCTTCGGTTCTGCCCTTCGAGGTACTGGAACAACTGCAACAATCGATAGTCGATTTCAACGAAGAGGGACTCTCAATAATTGAGGCCAGTCACCGTGACCAACCTTTTACCGACATGTATTACGAATGTCTCGCTTTGGTAAGGGAGTTGATGGGGATTCCTGAAAATTATTACGTTTTTTTCTTGGGAGGAGGGGCAACACTTCAGTTTTCTATGGTGCCCATGAATTATCTTAAGCCAAATCAGGTCGCAGATTATATCAAAAGCGGGACATGGAGCAGCAAAGCCGCATCTGATGCCGAAAAACTCGGAAAAATAAACTACTACTTCGACGGAAAGGAGAGTAACTACTCAACGTTACCACTTGCTTCCGATGTAAAACCTTCCGTAAACTCAAGCTACCTCTATCTCTGTTCAAACGAAACGACGGGAGGACTTGAGTGGAAAGAGTGGCCCGATACAAAAGGAGTTCCTCTGATTGCCGATATGTCCAGCGATATCCTCAGCCGTCCGGTTCCGGTAGATAAATTTGATCTGATATTTGCCGGAGTTCAGAAAAACTTAGGGCCGGCAGGGGCTACTTTGGTTGTTTTAAATAAAGAGATGGATAGCAGACAGAATCCAAACTTACCGTCATATCTTAACTACAGTGAACATGCCAAAGGCGACGGTTTAAGCAACACTCCTCCTATTTTCTCCATATGGGCAGTTAAGTTGGTAATGGAGTGGATAAAAAGAAACGGTGGAGCCGCAGGAATGGAAAAACGTTCTGCTGTTAAGAGTGCAATATTGTATGATACAATAGACAACAGTGGGGGGTTTTATAACAATCCGGTTGATGTTAAATACCGCTCAACAATGAATGTTGTATTTAAGCTCCCTTCCAAAGAACTTGAAAAACTCTTTGTAGAGGAGAGTAAAGCAGAGGGAATGGTCGGGTTAAACGGACATAGGAGTGTAGGGGGATTAAGGGCTTCGATTTACAACTCACTGCCGATTGAAGATGTCCAATACCTGGCCCAATTTATGGAAGAATTTCAGAGGACTAAAGGATGATTAAAAAAATCGACGAAACTAACAAAGCAATTATAAGGTTGCTAAACGATGGACGCAAACCTTTTAGTGCCATCGCCGATGAACTTTCCATTACCGAAAACACAGTCAGAGCTCGGGTAAACAAGTTGGTTGAAGAGGGTATCCTAAGGATAACCGGATTGGTTAATCCCGAAAGTGTTCCCGGTGTACAGGTTGTGATGATGGGGATAAAACTGAGGACATTGGATTTAGGTCGGAAGGCTGAAGAGTTTTCCCGTCTGAAGGGAGTTGTCAGTGCCGTTGTTGTCACCGGTCGCTATGATGTGATAGTTCAGGCAATCGTAAGTGAAGAGGATGGGTTAACCCTTTTACAGTTTTTCAACAAAGAGCTGGCTAAAGTATCTGAAATTTTGGAAGTTGAGACATTTGTTGTTTACCAGTCTTTTAATTACCACGTTCCGTTTATTTTATAACTAAAAGTAGAATAATCGATAGACGATGGTTGTGTTGCCCTTTTATTGTATTATCTGATAGTAAAAATTTGCATAATTGTCAGCGATAGGCTTATTTTTAAGCTAATATATTAACTAATTTCTTTGCTCATTAGTAATTAGAGAAATATGATAAAAAATTCTTGACATATGATAAACGGTGAATAATAATGAGTTATGTTTCAACAAACGAACGACAGTCCAAATATTGAAACATCTTATCAGTTGGCGACAACTGTTATTAAAGCTTTTCGTCTTTTGGAGTTTATCAGTGCAAATCACCCTGTACAACCTTCAACGATGTGCAAAGCTTTAAATTTAACTCGCGGTAATCTTCATCGTCTTTTAAATACGTTAATAGCACTTGGGTACGTGGAAAAATCGAGAATGGGGTATCAGCTGAGTTTGAAAGTATTTCAGCTGGGAAGCACAGTCCCCATTAAAGAGCAACTGAGGGAGTCGGCAAAAATTAAAATGTATGAACTGGAGCGAATTGCCAAAGAGAATATTTATTTAACGACTCTTTATCATGACATGGTAATCGCAATTGAAGAGGTAAAAAGTTCCCATACGGTTGTACTCAATCCCGATGTTACCTACACCTATCCGGTGAACTCTTGTGCCAGTGGGAAATTGCTTTTGTCTACTCTCAGCCCGCAAGAGTTGGATCGTTACTTAGACCAAGTTGTTTTTATCCAAAAGACACCAAAAACGGTAATGGATAAAGAGGTGTTTAAACAACTGATTAAAGAATCAAGAGAGCAAGGATACGCAACCGAGGTTTTGGAATTCGGCAATCATCTGAACTCTTTGGCTGCCCCGATCTACAATAGAGATAGGGAGGTCTTTGCCACAATTGCAATTTCAGGGCCTTCGATGCGCTTCACCGAGCAACGGATGGAGGAGATGATTGAGCCGTTAAAAATGGTGGCTCACCAAATATCGATGAGTATGCAGTAAAAAAGAAACCCAAAGATATGGGATAAAAGGAGAGTTGTTATGGATAATGAGAAGCTGTTTGAAGAGATGTCAATGAAGGGCGCTCCGAAAATTGTCAGCGTTCCCCCCGGACCAAAATCAAAAGAGATTTTACAGTTCCAATGGGATAATGAAAGTTCGGCTGTCTCTTACTCAAAAGGGATGCCAATGGCTATTGCAAAGGGCAAAGGGGCAACAATCGAAGACGTTGACGGAAATATCTATATTGATATGTTCAGCGGTGCAGGTGTTATGGCTTTAGGCCACGGACATCCCGAAGTTTTAAAAGCCGCCCATGAACAGATAGATAAGGTGACCCACACCCTCGATATCCCAAGTGAAACCAGAACAAAAATGGTTAAAGCCCTCAAAGGTGTCTTGCCAAAAGAGTTGACAAGGGTTTTCTTTGGCGGCCCAACCGGTTCCGACGCTGTTGAGCAGGCAATAAAGCTGGCTAAATACAATACCGGCAGAAACGGGATTATCGCTTTTGAAGGGGCTTATCACGGAATGACCGGAGTTTCTTTGGCTCTGACCAGTGATGCCGGTCACAGAGACGGAATCGGACAGTTGGTTCCGGGTGTTCAGTTTATTCCTTTCCCATATGTTTACAGAAACCCATTCGGATGTCCCGATGAGATGGTTCATGAACAGGCTGCCGATTTCCTAGAGAGAATCCTTGAAGACTCCCATTCCGGATTCAGTCTTCCTGCCGCAGTTATTTTAGAATCAGTTCAGGGGGAAGGCGGAACAATTATTCCTTCAAAGAAATTTTTACAACGGGTCCGTGAAATTACTAAGAAACACGGCGTAGTTATGATCTGTGACGAAATCCAAGCCGGTTTGGGCAGAACGGGTAAGATGTGGGCATTTGAACACGGCGACATCGTTCCCGATATCGTTACCATCAGTAAAGCTCTCGGCGGAATAGGATTCCCGATTTCGGCTATTGCCTACAGAGAAGAGTTAAATACGATGCCGACAGCCAAATCGATTGGAACCTTCCGTGGAAACATGGTTGCTTTTGCCGCCGGCGCTACCGCTCTTAACTGGATGAGCGAACACCAGATTCCCCAAAGAGCAGCCCTTTTGGGTGAAAAAGCCGTCAAGAAAATGAAAGAGATGGAGAAAAAATACAAAACAGTCGGAGAGGTTCGCGGTATCGGTCTGATGCTGGCCATTGAGATGGTTGAAGACCGAGAGAGCAGAAAACCCTCTGTAACTTTAGCAAAGAATGTCAGAAAGTATGCCCACCAAAGGGGCGTCATGATTGAAGTGGGCGGACACCACAACAACGTAGCAAGGCTGCTTCCACCGCTTGTTATCAGCGAAGAGTATTTAATGAAAGGTATCGATATTATCGAAAGTGTTATAGCCGACTTAGAGAGTGGCAAACTAAAATAGTGAGAGGTGTTTTATGGCAAAAGAATATGTAGTAGCTGTCGTCGGCGCAATGGGCGCCGTCGGGACAGAGATGATTGAGACTCTTCAAAGGAGAAACTTTCCAGCCAAAGAGTTGGTTCCCCTTGATATAGCTTCCCAAGCCGGTAAGAAGGTTGAATTCAAAGGTAAGAAATGGACGGTTAAAGAGGCCAAGAAAGGGGCATTTGTCGGTGTTGACATTGCTATTTTCTCAGCCGGAGGAGCTGCCAGTGCAACCTTAGCACCGATTGCTGCCGCAGAGGGGGCAATTGTTGTCGATAACAGCAGCCAATGGCGAATGGATCCCAACTGTCCGTTGGTAGTACCCGAGGTTA
>JBAYOE010000077.1:0-7007 GCA_041678405.1 Sphaerochaetaceae bacterium
TGGGGCTTAATAATTTACGATGAGGTTCACATGCTGCCGGCCCCGGTCTTTAAAGTTACGGCTGAGTTACAGGCTGTTTATCGTGTCGGCCTGACGGCCACTTTAATAAGGGAAGATAAAAGGGAAGATGAAGTTTTCTCTTTGGTCGGCCCAAAAAGATACGATGTTCCGTGGAGTGAGTTGGAAAACCAAGGCTGGATTGCCCAAGCTGAGTGTATTGAAGTTAGAGTTGATTTACCTCAGGAGTTGGAAATCCCCTATGCAATCGCCCCAAAGAGGGAAAAATATCGGATTGCCAGTGAAAATCCCAACAAGATTGAGATAGTAAAACAGTTGATAGAAAATCATCGTCACGATTATATCTTAATTATAGGCCAATATATAAACCAGCTGACCGCCATAGCAAAAGAGTTGAATCTCCCTTTAATAACCGGTTCAACCCCCAATAACAAAAGGGATGAACTTTATGAACTATTCAGAAGCGGTAAAGAGCCCATTTTAGTTGTTTCAAAAGTGGCTAACTTTGCCATAGATTTACCCGATGCCTCAGTAGCCATCCAAATTTCAGGCACCTTTGGCTCAAGACAGGAAGAGGCTCAGCGACTGGGACGCATTTTAAGACCAAAAAAACAGAACTCCTATTTTTACTCCCTTGTAACCCGCTATTCAGCCGAGGAGGAATTCAGTGCTAATAGGCAAAAGTTTTTAGCTGAACAGGGTTACTCTTATCGTCTGGAGGTTTGGCCTTGATAAAGCTTTTTAACAGTGCTCTTTCTAAACTTAAAGATGATATTTTTCTTGAGATTGCCAGCAATTTTTTGGGAAAAGTAACAACACCTTTTCACAAACCACAAATAATCGGGGAACTTGCTACCCTCTTTAGTTGCCAAGATTTCACTCAAAAAGTCTTTTCCACGTTATCTACTCTTGATTGCCAAATTTTGAGTGCAACATACCTGGCAAACGGAGCCTCGTGGCAACAAATTTGTGAGATATTCAAAGATGAAATCCCGTATGTTGTGTTGCAGCAACAGGTGGTAAACCTTCAGGAACGCCTCCTTTTGTTACTCTATAATTCAGATAATGAGAAGCTGAATCTCAATCCAATTTTAGAAAAAGAATTAACTGAAAATTATCTCTCTTTTGATTTAATTGTTACAAAGAAAGAGGGGCAGATAAAACAGTTTGACCGACGGTTGCTAAAAGCGCTCTTTAGTCTCCACTTCCACCAAAATTTAGGCTCATTGAACAGAAGTGAAGTTTTACTGCAGCGAAAGTATGCAGACGAAATTTTTACTGAACCGATAGAGGTTCTTTATGCTTACAACCGTCTCCTTTACCGATTCAAATGTGTGACGGCAAAAGGAAAAAGAGCTTTAACTAATCCTGCGGCTTTTGATTCTCTTTTAAGTATGAGTGACGAACAACTCTCTTATCTGGTTTTCAGCAGTTCTTTTGCCAACAAAGAGGAGTCCAATCTCAGAGTTTTTTATGAGACAATGGTTCAATTGTTAAAACGCAGTGGATTTGTTGATGATTTGTTTTTCTTAAGGTTAATTAAAATTGCCTCCATTTACTCCAACTGTTTCATTGAAGATTTAGATGCAACTTTAAAGCTTCTAAAAAACACAGTTATTGGGAAAAAGCAGGAATCTTTAGAAAATACAAAGAGAGTGGAACCCACAATCGATACCGACTTAACCCTCTTTTTTAGCGGAGATATAGAACCCATCGATAACAAAGAACTGTTGCACTACATCGCTTTGGTGGAGAAGGTAGATATAATTACCAGTTATGCCTTGAGCAAAAAAAGTCTGTTGAGGGCTTTTGATGCCGGTTTTACTGTTGGTGAGATCTTAGATTATTTAAACAAATTGGTAAAAGTTGTCCCAAAGAGCCTTAAACATCTTTTAAATCAGTGGCATGATGAGTTTTCCTGTGTGACTTTGTACGACGGAATAGTTGTTAAAACCGATAACAGAGTTGCCAGAATAGTTCAGAATCTTCCAAAATTAAAAGAACACTTACTGGCAACTATCGGAGAAAACATCTTTTTGTTTAACCGTGAAACTGAAGTTGACTGGCGCCAAATGCTCCTTTCCAGTGGTTTTGATTTTTTGCCGTCGAGTATACCAAAAGAGGTGAAAGAACCCCCTTTAAGCAAAATTGCTGAGAATTATACTGTTAAAGATAAAAAACTAAATTCATTTTTAGACTCCAAAACACAAAAAAAAGATGTTGCGAACCTGAGTTTTAAAGAGGAGTTACACTCTTTAATCCTTAAGAAAAAATTTCCTAAAGAGAAAGAGGAATACCTGCTGGCAAGGCTTGAAAGAAATCTGATTCTGACAGAAAACCAAATTACTCAAAGTGCGTTTAAAACACAAATAATGGAGGCTAAAGGGTTCGATTACCAGGGAAAAATTAATCTCTGTAAAGCGGCTGTAAACAGTGAAACAGAGTTGGTTGAATTGACAATGTTAAATGAGAAAGGGAAATCACAAATTCTCATGGCTCAAGTTAAAGAGTTCATAAAAGAGTCCGACAACCCCGCAATCAGAGTTTTAACTCTCCCTGAAGAAAAAGAGTTGCTGATTTCAATAAATAAAATTTTTAAAGTACGGAAACTGAAAAGATCAATCTTCTTCTAAATCAAACTCGATTTTTAATCGTTTTGGGTAGTGATAACCGCTGAAAGCTTCAAATTGCAAAAATCCCTGTTTTATCAACATATCGATTCCAAAAAGCAGAGAAGCATTTGCCGCTTTGGCCCTTTTCATCATTGTGGTATATTTTGGGCGATAAATCAGCTCATAAACAACATGGTTCTCATTGAAATTAAAATCTGCAATGGGGTCTTCTTCACTCATCATCCCTACACTTGTTGTTTGAACAATTAAATCAACATCTTCATACAGTGAGGCATTCTTTATGCTGTCGGCAGTTGCCATCGTCTCAGCTGCCAAGTTTTTAGCTCTCTCTAAATTACGGTTAATTATAACAACTTTACAGCGATGATTTCGCAGTGCCCAGACAACGGCTCGGGCAGCCCCTCCTGCACCGACAACCAATGCACTTTTAATCCGCTTTTCTTCCAACATCTGTTCCAAAGGAGCAATAAAACCGTAGTAATCGGTATTTGTCCCCGACCAAAACGTTTTAGTTCTTACAACGGTATTACACGAACCAATCTGTTTTACCTCTCGGGTAATTTTTCCCAAATAGGGTAAAACCGCCTGTTTATGGGGAACAGTTACCGAAAATCCCGAAATTTGTAACAACTGAGCTAAGATAAAGAAAGAGCGAACCGAATCGACAGTCAATGGCAGATAAACCGCGTTAAACTTTATAAACTGAAAACCCGGGTTGTGGATAAGAGGGGAAAAAGAGTGGATAACGGGATTGCCTATTATTCCGTAAATGCGGGTATTATCATCAATTTTATCGGCTCTGTAGAGTTCTTTCATTCTTTTGGCAGAAACTTGACCCAAAGATAAATTGTCACTGCTACAGTACGTTAAAAGAGAGCCGATTTTTTTGTATAAAATACGGGTTGGCTGCCCATACTCCCCCATCCCAACCACTATTTTATTTTCAACTTGGGCTAACTCCTCTTTAACCCTAAAGAGGGTAATCAAATCATCAACGCCCTGGGGCATTGTGGCAATTTTAGGGATTTCCCCTTTTGAGGCAATTTTTAAAATTAAGTGAAAAATATCGTCGGGAACCCCTTTAAAATCGTGACGGCTTCGAATGATTTTTATGTTTTTCTCTTTTGCTTTTTGCTCAATAGAGACTTTTTTTAAATCATCTTCCAAATCAACATAGGCAAAGTCACCGTCTAAAGCTTCCTCTAAAAGTGCATGCCTGTTTTTTTCACTAGAGGAGAATGAGCCACCGTCACTTTGACGCCTGATTGTCAGAATAGCCGGTAGATCAATTAAAGCGGGGAACTCTTTGGCCCGCTTCTGTTGCTCTGCATTTAACTTGTCTACTCTAAGTTCAACTATATCTATGTATCGATAATTAGTTTCAACTAATTTTAAATTCTCCTCGATAGTGCTACCGCTGAGGACTAAACATATCATCGAAGAGCCTCCTGTTGCTCCATCTACTACCTTGCAATAACCAAGGCAGGTATGATAGCTTCATCATACTCGCTAGAGGTTGCGGTGGCAACACCTACCAAAATTGGAATTTGATAAATGGGAATTTGCCAGATAGAAAATATAAGTTTAGCGTATGGAGAAAGAGAGCTTTTAAAAGAGGTCTCTTTTACTATTGCCGAGACTTCACGCTTTGCTTTAACCGGGCCAAACGGGTGTGGCAAAACAACCCTTTTAAAAATAATCAGCAAAATTATTGAGCCGGACAGCGGATCAATCCTAAAAAGTAACAACACCACAGTCAGTTACCTCCCCCAGGCAGATATTGTTCATAAAGAGCTTACTTTGTATAAGGAGGTAGAAAAGGCATTTGATTACTACCTACCCCTCCTAAAGAGGAAAGAGAGTCTTGAAAAAAGTTTGCAGAAATTGGGCGAACAGGAAAATTCGGCTGGGTTGTTAATAGAACTTGATGAAATTCAGGAGAATCTTTTAAGCAGCGATTATTATAACCGCAGTTCAAAAATCAGTCATGTTCTGAAGGGATTAGGTTTCTCCAAACAGGATGAAAGTCGCCAATGCGCTCTTTTTAGCGGCGGCTGGCAAATGAGAATTGCTTTGGCAAAAATACTGCTGGAAAATTCGTCTATTCTCCTTTTGGACGAACCTACAAACTATCTGGATATAGAAAGTCGTATCTGGTTACGAAACTACCTTAAAGGGATAAAAAACTCGGTTATCATTGTAAGTCACGACCAAGATTTTTTGGACGAGACAGTTGATGAAGTGTATGAGCTATTTAACGGAAAACTGAGAAGATACAAGGGGAATTACTCCACTTATGAGAAACAGAGGAAAGAGGAGCTTGCTGTTTTAGTCCAACAGTACAAAGAACAGCAAAAAGAGTTCGAAAAAACTACCCAGTTCATTGAGAGATTCCGTTATAAAGCATCAAAGGCCAAGCAGGTTCAAAGCCGAATTAAACAACTTGATAAAACAGAGGTTATTGAAATTCCCGGCCATTTAAGAACCCTAAGCTTCTCTTTTCCGAGCCCTCCCCATAGCCCAAATGACGTTTTAACGGTAGAAAGCCTCTCTAAATCTTACGGTTTGATAAAACTGTTTAATGATTTCAGTTTTAAAGTCAACAAAGGAGACAGACTGGCTGTCAGCGGTCGTAACGGAAGCGGAAAAACTACGCTGTTAAAACTCTTGGCTAACGGTAGAGGTGCCGATAACGGTTCGATAAATTATGGCCCAAATGTAAAAGTGGGTTACTTTGCCCAAGAAATTAAGCCAACCTTTAATCCAAATAACACAGTTTTAGAGGAGATTCAGCAGAGTGCTTTTACTTCTGACATCCCCCGTCTAAGGGGCCTTTTAGGCTCTTTCTTATTCAGCGGTGATGATATCGACAAAAAAGTAAGTGTACTCAGCGGCGGAGAGTTGAGCCGTCTGGCGTTGCTGAAAATTTTGTTAAAACCACTGAACTTACTTATCCTTGATGAACCGACAAACCACCTCGATATTAACTCAAAACAGGTTCTTCTCGAAGCTTTAAAAAAATACAAAGGGACTGTAATATTTGTCTCTCACGATAAACATTTTCTTAAAAATTTAGCTACCCGGATTCTCTATTTGGGAGACAAAGAACCCCAGTTTTTTGAAGGGGATTACAGTTACTTTGCCTGGAAGTTGGAACAGCAGGAAGCACTTGAAGAAATCACAGAGGTTAAAGAGAAAGAGAGACCTGAAACTCACAGCTCATATAAAGAGGCTAACCGAATCCGTAACCAAATCCAAAAATACCAAAAAGAGGCCGAAGAGTTACTCCTTTCAATAGAGAAAGCCCACCAAGAGATTGATAAAATTGAGTCTCTGATGGGCCTTGAAGAAAACTACAGCGACGGCTCAAAAATTAAGAACTTAATAGCAAATAAAAACAGCGTGGAAAAAGCCATCCGAGAGGATGAGCAACGATGGTTCCTTATTCAGGAAGAGTTACATCAACTTACCCAGACTCTCAACTGATTTTCCTATTTTGCTTCATAAGAGCCGGCTACCGAGTGAAAACTGATTGCCAACCTATTCCATCCGTTGATAGCAATGACTGCTAAAGTTAAATCAACTATCTCTTTTTCGCTGAAATGGTTTTTCATCTTTTCAAACAATTCATCGGTAACTTGGTGTTCACTTATTTTTGTCACTGCCTCTGTCCACTCAAGCGCAGCCCGCTCTTTTTCGGTGTAAAATGGGGCTTCCCGCCAAGCACTTAGAGTATAAAGACGTTGCTCACTCTCCCCTTTTTTACGGGCATCTTTGGTGTGCATATCGATACAGAAAGCACATCCATTGATTAGAGAAGCCCTTAATTTTACCAACTCCAACAGTGAATGCTCTATGGTGGAGCTGCGAATATATTTTTCGAGGTCAGTAAGAGCCGAGATCCCTTTGGGAGAAAGTTCCCCGTAACTTAAACGATTTTTCATATATTGCCTCCTAGCAATAATCAGACTAACCACACCTCATTAAATTGATTCAAAGCCTCACCTATCCCTTTAAACTGCGGTAATAATTCGCTTACGGGAACTGCTATATGGGGATAGTGGTAAATCTGTTTATCTAATAATTCGTTATCATAAAACACTATATCGATATCTATTGTCCTTGGGCTGTTTTTATCTTCGGTGCGTAACCTTCCCAATTTATTTTCAATTGGTTTTAAAATTGTCTCTTTAAGAACTTCTTTGGAAACAGAAGTATTGACAAGGAGTGCAACGTTTATAAAATCGGGTGCTGCACTGCCTACCGCTTTGGATTGGTATTTGTTTGAAACTTTTAAAAATTCCAACTCCCTTTTTAAAAGAACAATTGCTTTTTCGATGTTTTGTTTAGGATCAA